>NZ_RZTO01000168.1:0-9381 GCF_003997225.1 Mesorhizobium sp. M2C.T.Ca.TU.002.02.1.1 | reverse complement strand
CCCTGCTTGGCCTCATAAACCTCGTCGTCGGCATAGATCCAGGCGACGGGCTCACCGACGGGAATATCGACGCGCTCCTTGCCGGTGACGTTGCGCAGCGTGCCGCTGGCCGGCGCGTCGATCTCCATCGCCGCCTTGTCGGTCTCGATCTCGAAGAGCACGTCGCCCTTCTTGACGTGAGCGCCCTCCTCGGCAAACCAGCGCGAGATCTGTCCGGTCGCCATGTCCATGTCGACCTTGGGAAGAATGACTTCTGTCGGCATCGCTCAGCGGACCCCTTTCACGAGGTCGCGGGCAGCGGTGATTATGTCCGGAACCTGCGGCACCGTCGCCTTTTCCAGATCCGGATTGTAGGGGATCGGCGTCTCGGCGCCGCCGAGGCGCACGATCGGCGCATCGAGGTAATCGAAGGCCTCGCTCTCGGCGACCAGCGCGCTCACTTCCGCGCCGATGCCGAGCGTCTTCACCGCTTCGTAGACGCAGAGCAGGCGCGAGGTTTTCTTCACGCTGTCGATGACGGTCTGCCGGTCTATCGGTCGGATCGTGCGCAGGTCGATCACTTCGATGTCGAGACCCTCGCCTTCGAGTGCTGCCGCAGCATCGAGCGCCTTCTGCACCATGATCGACGTGGCGACGATGGTGAGGTCGCGACCCTCGCGGCGGATTTCGGCCTTGCCGATCGGAACGGTGTAGTGGCCCTCGGGCACATGGCCCTTCATCTTGTAGAGCAGCTTGTGCTCGAAGATCATGACCGGGTCCGGATCGGCGACCGCGGCAAGCAGCATGCCCTTGGCATCGTGCGGCGTTGCCGGTTGGATGACCTTCAAGCCGGGCACATGGCCGAGCCAGGCCTCCAGGCTCTGGCTGTGCTGCGCGGCGGCGCCCGTGCCGGAGCCGGCCGGAAAGCGCATCACCACCGGCACCGAGACCTCGCCGCCGAGCATGAAGCGCATCTTGGCCGCCTGGTTGACGATCTGCTCCATGCCGAGTGTGGCGAAATCCGAGAACTGGAATTCAAAGATCGGCCGCATGCCGGTGACGGCCGCGCCTACCGCGACGCCGGCGCCGCCCAGTTCGGAGATCGGCGTGTCGATCACCCGGTCGGTGCCGTAGCGCTCGACCAGATCGCCCGTCACCTGGAATGCGCCGCCATAGACGCCGATATCCTCGCCCATCAGGAAGACGCGCTCGTCCATGTCCATGGCGATCGCCATGGCTTCCTGGATCGCCTGGGCGTAGCTCAGTTCACGCACCGCGGCGGCCATCACGCTTGCTCCGTGTAAACGTAGTTCTGAAGAGTGGCGATCTCGGGCGCCGGGCTCGCCTTGGCGAACTCGATGCCGTCGGCGATCTCCTTGGCGACCGCGTCGCGGATCGCCTCGATGCCTTGGTCGTCGATGAAGCCAAAATCGCGCAGCTCGGTCTCGAACAGCGTGATCGGATCGCGGTTCGCCATCCAATCCTCGATCTCTTCCTTGGTGCGGTAGCGGTTGCGGTCGCTCTTGGAATGGCCGCGATGACGGTAGGTCTTGGATTCGATCAGCGTCGGCCCCTCGCCCGCGCGCGCCCGCTCGACCGCCTTGAAGGATGCCTCGGCGACCTCGGAGAAGATGTTGCCGTTGACGATGACGCCCGGCATCGAATAGGCGGCCGCCCGCTCGGCGATGTTCTTCACCGCGGTCGAACGCGCCGTCGAGGTCGACATGCCGTAGCCGTTGTTCTCGCACACGAAGATCACCGGCAGCTTCCAGATCGCCGCCATGTTCAGCGCCTCGTGGAAAGCGCCTTCATTGTTGGCGCCATCGCCGAAGAAGGAGACCACGACCTTGCCGGTCTTCATCCTCTTGGACGAAAGCGCAGCACCCACCGCGATCGGAATACCGCCGGCGACGATGCCATTGGCGCCGAGATTGCCCTTGGCGACATCGGCGATGTGCATGGAGCCGCCGCGGCCCTTGCAGTAGCCCGTGGTCTTGCCGAAGAACTCCGCGAACATGCGGCTGACCTCGGCGCCCTTGGCGATGCAATGACCATGGCCGCGATGCGTCGAGGTGATCTGGTCATCCTCGGCAAGCGGCATGCAGATGCCCATGGCGCTGGCTTCCTGGCCGATCGACAAATGCATGGTGCCATGGATGAGGCCGCGCATGTAGCACTCTTCCGCGCCCTCTTCGAAGCGGCGGATGAGATACATCTTATGAAGCACCTGCCTGAGCTGCTCCGGACTGTACTGGCGATAGACGAATGGCAGGTTGGCCCGGCTATCCACGACGGCTTTGCTGGCTCCGGCCATGATCACGCCTCCACAGCGCCGTAAACGAGCTTGTCCTGGCGGGCGCGCAGCTCGGCGATCTTCGAGCCCGGCGCGGGCGCCGCGTTGGCATAGGTGATGAGCTCGCCCTTCTTGATGGGCGCCGTGACGGATCCGCCCTGCAGCAGGCCGCAGGGGATGGCCCGCGCAGCATGGGCTTCCGGCGCCGTCATGATCCAGGCGCGATAGCAATATTCGCCGATGGCATCGAGCTTGTCGCCCGGCTTCAGATCCTTCTTGGCGACCGCGCAGACCTCGGCCACGGGCTTCGCCAGCGGCACCATGTCGGCCTTGCCGTAGAGCACGACGCGAGCGCAGGTCAGCGGCACTTCCAGCGAGGTCAGATGATAGGGGCGATGGAAGGTGAAATACGGGCCCTTGCCCATCTTCAGGTCTTCCATGCGCTCCGAAATGCGCGGATGCGACATATCGGCGACGACGAAGACGCCCGGCGCCACGCCCTTGCCGATCGAATAGTCGACGACGCCGACCTTCGACAGCACGCCACCATCCTTCTGCGGCACCAGCACCTTGGACAATTCGCCCAGCGTCGCGGACGGGCCGTGCATGCCGGGCTTGTCGGGAACCAGTCCTGTCGCGTTGGCGATCGCCGCCATCTCGACCATGGTCTTCGAACCGTCGACGAATTCGACCAGCATGCGCACATTCATATGCCGGCGCTTCGCCTCCTCCTCATAGTCCGGAGGCGTGGCGTCGATGTTGAGCGGGTTGTTCTTGCCCTTGCCGGCGGCAACGATCGGGTGGCCCATGGCGGAGACGAATTCGATCAGCTCCATGCAGGAAGACGGCTCGTCGCCGGCGCCTAGCGAATAGGTGACGCCGAGGCGGTCGGCTTCGCTCTTGAGATAGGCTCCGATGGTGACGTCGGCTTCGACATTCATCATCACCAGGTGTTTGCCGTGCTCCATGGCGCGCAGGCCGATCTCTGCGCCGACGGCTGGAACGCCGGTCGCGTCGATGACCACGTCGATCAGGTCGTTGCCGATGATCAGGCTGGAGTCGTTGGTGACGGCGATCTTGCCGGCCTCCATGGCCGAGGTCATTGCCGAGGCGCTCGACACTTCCCGCGCGTGTCCGGTTTCCTGGAAAGCGATATCGACGGCCTTGCTGGCCGCGGGAAGGTTCAATTCGGAGATGGCACCGATCTCGATGCCGGACATATGGGCGACGCGGGTGACGATGTCGGTGCCCATTTCGCCGGAGCCGATCAGGCCGATGCGAATAGGCTTGCCGGACTTGGCTCGTTCATCGAGATCGCGGGCAAGGCCCGTCAACGAAACATTGGACGCCATACCGTGTATTCCTCCCATATCGCATGCTGTTCGGTTGCTTGACCGGTATTGAACATATGTATTTCTGTCAAGACTAATGTCCAGAATTTGACCATCGGTCGACGCTTTTCGAATTGGTCGGGGCGCAACGGCGAAACACGCCGACGGCTAGCGCGCCATGCCGAGCTAAATAGAGGCGAGCGCTCGCGCGCCGGGGCGCCGGTCAAAGCCGCGCGGCAGCCCTTTCGCGGGCCGCAAACAGATATCTAGGCGGGAATTGTTACTGGCAAACGTCGACCCATACGGCGCCGACCAGATCGGCCATGCGCTGCGGCGTGATGCGCACCGCAGCATTGGTGGCGCCGGCGGCGGGTACGACTTCGTCGAAAGGCTTGAGCGACAGGTCGCAATAGATCGGCAGCGGCGCCGGAAGGCCGAACGGGCAGACGCCGCCCGGCGGATGGCTGGTGACGGCCAGCACCTCCTCGGCACCCAGCATGCGCGGCTTGCCGCCCATCCTGTCCTTGAATTTGCGATTGTCGAGCCGGGCGATGCCGCTGGTCACCACCAGCATGGTCTCGTCGCCGACGCGCAAGCAGATCGTCTTGGCGATCTGCGCCGGGGTGACGCCATGCGCCTCCGCCGCCAGCGCAACAGTGGCCGAGCTTGCCTCGGTGACGATGACTTCCACGTCCGGCGCGTGCTCGGCAAAAAAGGCGCGAACCGATTCCAAGCTCATGTGAATTCCTCATCAGGCCTGTCGAATCGTTTCACCGTTTCACGGAAACGGCGAAACACACTATCTCTTTGTTTTTACGCAATTCCGGACGGAAAACCGCTTACACTTTTCCTGGAATTGGGCGAGCAGCAGCGGTGGCGAATCGCATGATGCGGCCGATCTTGGCAAGAGCCAGCGCGCCTGCGCTGTGCAGGCACCAAAAAGCCCACCGGGCAAAATCCCGGCGGGCTCCTCGATGGGCGCTTTTCGCGTCTCTATTGCTGGGTGGGTCGATTCTCTTCGGCCTGAACGCTAATCAATTCCTCTTCCGGCATCTGCAGGGCCGAAGCGATGCGCCGGAGCTTGGCGGGGTCGGCGTCCTTGCCATCCTCGATGTCGATGATCTCGCCGACGGCCAGGCCGCAGGTCAAAGAGAGTTCCTCGATCGTATATCCCCTCGTCTCGCGAGCGGCTTTCAACGGGTTGAGGCCGGACGCGGCAATGATGTTGTTGGAAACAGCGTTTCGTGCGGTGTTGGGCATGGCAACTCCTTGGGATGAAACAGGGTCTGATGAAATGGTGTTGCCTGAGACGGGCGGGAGAATGCTCGTTAACACATGATTTGCCAAGAGCACCGATGCGGCGTCACGCCATCGTGAAGCGGCGTTTTGGCCGTGCCTCAGGTCTCCACAATGTAAGGTCGCGCAGCGCTCAATCAAGTTCTTTTGAAGGTCCGAGACCGGATTCGCCGGCATTTTCGACGTCCCGATTCGTTAGCTTGGCGTCACCGGTGGCCGACAGACGGCGCCGGAAGTTTCCCGGAAGGACCAGATGCCATGAATTTGAAATCGTTCGCAATTGTGCTTGGCACAATCTCAAGCGTCATCGGCGCGACGCAATCATGGGCGGCGGATGCCACACGTGTTCGAGGCACTGTCGTCAGCCTTGCCGGATCGACGCTGACGGTCAAGGACCGCAACGGCAAGACCGATGCGATCACGCTTGCCGACGGCTGGAAGATTTCAGGTGTCGCCAAGGCATCGGCAGCCGATATCAAGCAGGGTGATTTTCTCGGCATCGCCTCGATATCCAAGGCCGATGGGGGCAGCGGCGCGCTTGAGGTCGTGATCTTTCCTGCCGCTCTGAAGGGTACGGGTGAAGGCGATCGCGACTGGGATTTGCAGCCCAATAGCCGCATGACCAACGGTACCGTCGCCGATGTCACCGAGATCGAGGGCCGCACGGTCACGCTCACCTATGACAACGGCCAGAAGAAACAGATCGCGATCCCGCAGACCACACCGATCGTGACATTCGCCGCCGCCACGCCGGCGGATCTCACGCCGGGCGTCGCAGTGTTCGTCAACGCCGAGCGCAGCGGCGACGGCAAGCTCGTCGCCAACCGGGTCGTGGTGGGGAATCACGGCGTCGCGCCACCTATGTAAGGCCGCATCCTCGGATTTCCAGAAATCGCTCGGTCTTCGCCCGTCAGGCCGGGCATGCGGCGCGAGAGAGGGCTTCCCAGAAACAATCCAGAAACAAAAATCTACATTTGGGAAAAATTGTCGAAAAAAACCAGGAGGATAGTCCCTATCGCGAGGCTTGGGTCACCGATTTGCTCCGGTGGATCTCTGAACGCCCGCGTAAAAGGAAACGAAGTCATGAAGAAGTCCCTCCTCTCCGCGCTCGGGCTGGCTCTGGCCCTGGCATTCACGATGCCGATCCTCGGCGCCACCAGCGCCGACGCGGCTCCGATGAAGAAGCATCACCATCATCGCCATCACCGCAGGCATCATCACCGCGTTCATCATCACCATCACCACCATCATCACCACCACAAGAAGATGGCTCCGAAGAAGGCCTGATCCTTCCCTTCTGCCGATGGGAAGACAGGCCTTCGCTTGTCGAACGGCCCAGCCTTCCCATCGGGTTTCTTCCGCTTAAAGCATGTCTCCCGAAAGTGGGGACCGGTTTTGGGACAAAGACATTCGTAGAATCAATAACCTGAAGCGCGGAGGGCGAATCTGAAAGATCGCGACGCGCTTTGACATCCGGTGACATCGAACCATGCCGGAATGCATGTGATGGGGCCCGCGCTGATCTGCCGGCCAGACACCGCCTAGTGCCGGCGGTTGCTCCCGTCGTCCTGACGCTTCGCCATCAAGCTCGGCTATCTGCCAAATCCCATCCCCGACGAGCCATAACGAGCTGACGTTGTGGCGGAGGAACGTCAACCATAATCCGCCGTTCGTGACGCTGATCGACAAGCTGGCGGCGGAGTGGGCCGCTTCCATGCCGAGGCGCCGCCAACGAGAGCCGCTCCCAGGCTCCTCCAATCCGCTGATATCGCCGGCCAAACGAAAAAATCGTGCGGCATATGAACCTTTCCATTGCGGGCAGCACTAAGCGGTCATGGGCGCCGCGAAGGCGCTCCTCAACCCAACGGGACGCCGGGAGAAGGCGATCCCGACAACCAATGGAAGGAAATGTGCAAATGACCAACTTCAAGCGTATCACCCTGGCCGCGGCTCTCATCGTCTCGGCTTTCGGCTCGGTCTCGGCGCCGGCCTTCGCGGGCATTCTGCCCGGCAGTGACGGCCCGATCTGCAAAGGCCAGGGCCCGTGCTCCCAACTGAAGGCCAACTGCAAGGGCACCTATGTCGACGCCACCGATTCTTCGGGCACCGTCTATGGCAAATGCCGCCCGGCCACGGTTCAGTTCGACCAGAAGAGCAAAATCAAGCTCGCTCGCTGATCGCCACCCGCGGCATGGAAATGGCGGCCGCATTTTGCGGCCGCCATTTCCATAGCGATTCCAAAGGATCAGCGGCGGCTGATGAGAAGACCGGCAAGCAATCCGACCACGACAAGGCCGACGGCGGCGGTGGTCGCCGGATGATCGCGCGCCGTACGCTCGATCGCCCTGCCCCTGCGCCTTATCGCCGGCAACGCCTCGTGGAGGCGATCGGCAAGGTGCGAATAATAGTCGGACGCCGCCTCGCGGCCATCCTCGTAATAGGCGTCACCGCGCCTGGCCAAAACCTTCTTGAGATCGTGCAACTGCCGCGAAAGCGCCGCGACTTGGCTGTCGATATCAAGGTCGGAGAGGGTCGAAAACGATGCCATGCTTATTGTCCTTCTCTTCGAGAAGGCCTAACGCGCGGACGACGAGCCAGTTCCGGCGGGCCGACTGCGCGGCATCAAGTCGAAGATGACCTGTTCAACGGACCTGGTCGAGCAGGCGCTTGCATTCCAGCAAGTCGAACAACGCCTCCTGCAGCAAGGCACGATTGTCACGCGACAATTTCGAAGAGTCGGGCTGGACCGGACCTTCGTCGTCGCTCTTGCCGAGGCCGAAGAAACGGCGGCTGGGCTTCACCTTCGGCTGGCCGACCAGCGCGTCCTCGTCGCCGCGCGGCTGCGCGGCCGCCGTCAGCGGCACCTGCTCGGCCTGGCGGCGCTGGGCGATCGCCTCCACTGCGGCCATGTCGCCATTGCCGATGGCGACCAGAAAATGATTGCCGTTCTCGCGCAACAGCTTCTGCACGCCTTTGATCGTATAGCCCTGATCGTAGAGCATATGCCTGATGCCTTTGATCAGCTCGACGTCCTGCGGCCGGTAGTAGCGCCGGCCGCCGCCGCGCTTCATCGGCTTGATCTGGGTGAAGCGCGTCTCCCAGAAACGCAGCACGTGCTGCGGCAGGTCGAGGTCTTCCGCGACTTCGCTGATGGTGCGGAAAGCGTCGGGGCTCTTGTCCATGGGCCAATCCTCCACACTGGACCACGATCCGGGCATGGTGCCGAATCGCACCTTATTTCAGCGATTTATGAAACGATATTCAAGCCCGGCGTCAAAACCGCCGGCGGTTTTCAACCGCATTCGCCAGCAAACTACTTGCCGCCCTTGCCCTTGCTGTTCTGGTGCGAACGCAGGATCCGGCTCTTGAGCACGTTCGACGATTTGAACGTCATCACCCGGCGCGGCAGGATCGGCACTTCCTCGCCCGTCTTGGGATTGCGGCCGATGCGCTCGTTCTTGGAGCGGACATGGAAGGTGGCGAAGGAAGACAGCTTCACCGTCTCACCGCGAACGATGGCTTCGCAGATTTCATCCAGGACGGCCTCGACGAGCTCCGCCGATTCAGTTCGCGACAAGCCAACCTTCCGATAAACGGCTTCAGCAAGGTCGGCACGCGTAAGTGTCTTTCCCCCCATGCGACCGTCCCATCTGCTCGCAAAAACGTAAATCGATACAGGTAAAGGCAGAGCCTAAGTAATTGATCCGGCAAGGTCAAGAACCGAACCGGCGAGTTCGGCACTTACCAGCGGAGCAATACGGCGCCCCAGGTGAAACCTCCACCCATCGCCTCGAGAAGCACAAGGTCGCCCTTCTTGATGCGGCCGTCGGCGACGGCCACCGAGAGAGCGAGCGGCACCGATGCAGCCGAGGTGTTACCGTGTAAATCGACGGTGACCACCACTTTCTCTTCGGCAATCCCGAGCTTCTTGGCGGAAGCGTCAATAATCCGTTTATTGGCCTGATGCGGCACGAACCAGTCGAGGTCCTGCGCCGTTATGCCGGCCTCGCCGAAGGTCGCCTCGATGACGTCGGTGATCATGCCGACCGCATGCTTGAACACTTCACGGCCTTCCATCCTGAGATGACCGACGGTTCCCGTGGTCGAAGGGCCGCCGTCGACGAAGAGCTTGTCCTTGTGCGCGCCGTCCGAGCGCAGGCTAGCCGCCAAGACGCCGCGATCTGTGATCGCGCCCGCGCCCTCTTCCGCCTCGAGAACCAGCGCGCCGGCGCCGTCGCCGAACAGCACGCAGGTCGAACGATCGCTCCAGTCGAGGATGCGCGAGAATGTTTCCGAGCCGATCACTAGGACGCGTTTGGCCAGGCCGCCACGGATATAAAGGTCGGCGGTGGCGACCGCATAAACGAAACCCGAGCAGACGGCCTGCATGTCGAAGGCGAAGCCGTGATGCATGCCGAGGCGGTTCTGGATTTCGACAGCCGTCGCAGGGAACGTGTTGTTCGGCGTCGAGGTCGCCAGGAT
>NZ_RZTO01000167.1:0-9408 GCF_003997225.1 Mesorhizobium sp. M2C.T.Ca.TU.002.02.1.1 | reverse complement strand
ACCCGCCACGCCACTGCCCGAGCCAATCCACCGGTTTCCATTCCTTCGCTGTTGGAAGATCGGCAGGGGCGAGGAGCCTTCGTCGCGGTGAGCCTCACTCGCCGAACCGACGACCTTGTCGACATCACTCTTTCCCCCCCGAGAACGCCAGGAGCACACCCAGCCGCCCGTCCTGCGCCAGCAGATTCTTGCGGTCCCGCCTGTGAGCCCGCTCTGCGCGACGCTGGGCCAGATGAAAAAGCACCCGACCGAATTGCGGCGATCGTGGCAGGCGCGCCGGCAAGAGCTCGAGCAGCGGGTCCTCCATGGAAAGGACCGTCTCGGTTGTGCCCGGCTCGCCGCGCCTCGCGGTTCGCCCTTGCATCTGGCGGTCTATGCGACCCGCATCGTGCAATTCGCTCAATATGACATGGAGGCCGCCATCGTCGAGAAGATCGGGGTCGACGGCGATATCGACGCCGCGGCCAGCCATGTTGGTGGCCACGGTGATGCGGCCGCGGCGTCCAGCCTCGGCGATGATGCCGGCCTCGCGCGCGACGTTCTCCGCGTTGAGGACTTCGTGTTCGAGCCCTGCCTCCATCAGAGAGCGGCTGAGCTGATTGGAGGCGAGCACGGAGCGCGTGCCGATCAGCACCGGCCGGCCGCTCAAGTGTAACGTCCTCACACGTTCGACGATGCAGCGCCACTTCTCGTCCTGATTGGCGCAGATGGTGGCGCCGAGATCTCGACGCTTCGATGGCACGTTCGGCGGAATGCGAACGACGCCGAGCCGGTAGACCGACCACAGTTCACTCGTTACTTCACGAGCGGTCCCGGTCATACCGCACAGCGTAAGATAGCGTCGAAAGAAGCGTTGATAGGTCATGCGAGCCATCGGCAGCTTTCGGCTTGTTGTCTCGCATGCCTCCTTGAATTCGATCAGTTGGTGCAACCCGTCGCTCCAGGACCGGTCGGGCATGATCCTGCCGGTGTATTCATCGACGATCTGCACCTTGCCGTCCTGGACGAGATAGTGCTCGCCTTTCCGGAAGATGTGCGTCGCCGACAGCGCCTGGCGGGCTCCTTCCTCGCGCCGGATGCGATTCAGCCAGATGCCGCCCACGGCCCGACCTTTGTCCTCGAGGCGAGCTCGTCCGGCATCGGTTAGCTCGATCCGCCGCTCCTCGGCCCGCATTCTGTAGTGGAGGTCCGGCTCCAGGTCCTCGATCATCCGGAAGGCCTGTTGCGCCCACTCCCGTTCCTCGCTGGCGTCGGTCTCCCTTGAGATGATCAGCGGGGTGCGCGCTTCGTCGACGAGCACGCTGTCGGCCTCGTCGACGATGGCGAAATGCAGCCCGCGCATTGTCACACGCTGGCTGGCATCAGCATCACCAGCGAATTCTCTGAGCTTCGTACGGAGGAAATTCGGCCGGATGCCGAGCGCGATGCGATCGCGCAGATAGTCAAACGCGATGTCCTTGTTGCTGGCGTAGACGATGTCGCGGGCATAAATGGCAGCCTTCTCCGCTGGCGACAGCCCGTTGGTGACGACGCCGGTGGAAAGGCCCAGAAAACTGAAGATCGGCGACAACGCCCTATGATCGCGCTCCGCGAGATATTCGTTCACCGTCACAACATGCACAGGCATCCCGGCAAAGGCGGCGGCCGCCGCCGGCAACGCGACAGTCACCGTTTTGCCTTCGCCCGTGTCCATCTCGACCACGGCTCCCCCGATCATTGAAAGACCAGCGAGAACCTGGACGTCGTGGTGCCGCAGCCCGACGGTTCTGCGGGAAACCTCCCTCACCAGCGCAAAGAGGGTAACGACAAGCTGCTCGTCCAGCCCGTCACGACGCATCTTGGCCCGTATCTCGCGAGCGCGCGCCGCCAGACGCGCATCCGACGCCAGCTTGAATTCCGGCTCCAGCGCGGCAACGCCGCCGACCAACTTTCCGATCCGCGATCGCCACAGCCGCCTAAGAAAAGCGCTCGGGGCGGCCGTGACGACCGCCTCGATTGAATCCAGCCAGTGCTGTTTCGGGTCAGCCCGTTCCGCATACCGTTCGAGGGGCGGCAGTGACCACATTTGCGCTTGCTCGCTCACCCGACTTTACTCCGCAGGCTGAGCAACGGCCCAGGAGCGGTGTCTGCTACCCCGCTCCCTGGCGATCGGCAATTTCGTATTCGCATGGCGGCAGGCTATGCCGAGGCTTCCCCGCCTTTGGCGTTGCGGCTAGCCGTCCTGGGCGGATGCCGTGATGCCTCCTTGCTTATTTCGATAGGCTCGGCCGCGATTTCGGACGCCGCACCCCTCGTGGCGATACGCTCGATCATGTCACCGAAATGGCGAAGCGAATAGAGATGCAGATACGTGCACTCGAGTTCGTCGTTGCGGAACATGGCGAGCAGATCTGCATCGGGCAACGCCTTCAGCTTTTCCCGGTTAACCGTCATGAAGCCCGAAAGCGACCGTCGCTCGCCGCTGTTGAGGTTGAACTGGGCTTGCATGGGCTGCAGAAGGTCGAGCGCCTTCAACTTGTCGCAATACTCCTTGGTCCGCTGGAAGCGCCCTTGGTAATCCTGTAGGAAACTCAGAACGCCCTTCAGATATTGCGTCTGCTGGCCGTCATTGTCGAACAGGCGCTCTCCGCGCCCTTCCCGGTTGCAGCCTTCGAAGCTCTCATCGATGTGCAGGATGAACGTCTTGCCTGACTTGTCGGTGGAGAAGACGAAAGGATAGCGGCGGACGAAGGCCGGTATGTATTTACCTTGCCAGGCACCCTCGTCGTTGATGAACAGGTTCTCGGTTTGCTGGGCACCGAGCACCACGACAGGCATGACCGCATCGTCGGCGCCGGCGAAGACAATCGGATACTCCGCCGCCGCCTGCGCAAACTCGACGGCGGTGAGCGGTACGGAATTGACGCTGCTGGCGAAACGATAGCTTACCCCTGCCTTCACGGCGAGGTCCTTGTGGCGCTCGGCACTGACCGGCGTTGCATTCTGATAGAAAAGCAATTGTGTGGTCATGAAACACTCCCTTGTGAATCCAAGGAGAATCCTGACGCCATCCGCAGCCCAAAATGAGATTTACTTATTTCCGCCGCCCGGCTTCCCCCGCATGACCAGAGAACACCGTCATGGCTTTGATGTCTAGTCAGATTTTCGAAAGAATACGATTAATCGTTAACACCTGGATGGCATCCAAATGGGCGATGTATTTTGCAGTAATTGGTCGCAATGCCATCAGACAAAGGTCTGACCTACAAAAGGGACTATGGTTTATCTGCGCACAGAGGCCTGCGCTATATCTTTAGCCGGCTCTACTGACCGTTATTCAAGCATGATCGTTCCGGCGAGCCGCATAATCGCATCGTCGTCCAAGGAATATCGCAACAAATTCAATACACTGCTTGTTAAACCTGAGTTATACGAATTTTCCTAAATTTATATCTGAAAAACACGCAGAAATACCTGCCTAACACCTCGATAGAGACGTCCTGCAAGCGGTTCCGCTCCGTATGAGAAACGCACGTAGACACGGCTGCCAATGCGCGGAATTGTCCTATCCTCATCCAGGCGCAAGTCGAGATGAAGGAGATTGGCGACCACGCGACGCTGCTTTGGATCGGTGGGATCAAGCGAGATCGTGCCGCCGCCCACAGTGCTCAAGGCGGCGCTAGGCAGCGAGTCGCTCAATGCCGGCACTTCGCGGATCATGCGGGCCGGAATGGCCCGCCACATATCGCCGACGAGTCTTACGCTGACATCTCGGGTGTGGCTGCGCACCAGATCCGCCTCGTCCTCCGGCACGACGACCCGGATCAGCGGATGGTCGAACTCGGCGACGTAGCCCACCGTCTCGCCGCGATGCAGGAAGCGTCCGACAAGGTCGGTCGCGCCTGGCAGTATGAAGGTCCCGGAAGCCTGGCTGCGTACAGTAAGCGATTTCTGCCTGTCCGCGGCCAGGGCAAGATCGGCCTCTGCCAGCCGCAGTTCTTCTTTGACAATGAGGGAATTGGCTTCATCGGCTATATCCTGCTTGGCCAGCCTCACCTTCAGTTCCCGGACGCGGATCGTCAGCAACTCGACCTTGGCTGCAAGCAGCGGATCCTCCAGCCTGACCAGGGGCATGCCCTGCGCCACCTCGCTGTCGGGGGCGGCCAAAATCTCCGTCACGACGCCATCGGCCCCGACATTGACGATGCCGTTGCCGGGCAACCAGACGATTCCCTGCGCGATCGTTGAATGCGGCAACGGCACCAGAAACAATACCACAGCAAGCGCGGCGATCGTGCCTGCAACCACACCGAAGGCGCGGCCACGATTGTGTCGGAGTGCCGGGTTGACCAACAGGAACCAAATCCCCTTCGCGACCGGCACGCCAAGCATCAGTATGACCGCCCACACGGCGATAAGCGTTCCTACTATGAAGAACTGCCGGCTGACGAAGGTGACGATCGCCGCCGTGATGGTAAGCCGGTAAAAAAACGCGGCGAACCCATAGAAGAAGAGCCAGCCCGCCTCCCCCGACGCCGTGACGGGAGAAGTGGCCGAGCGTATCCGGAAAGCGTAGCGCTGAACCAGATAGCCGAGATAAGCATTGGCGCGACTGGCGAGATTCGGAATCTCGATGATGTCGGAGAGCACGTAATAGCCGTCGAACTTGAGCAGCGGATTGCCATTGAAGACAAGCGTCGACACGCCGCCGATCAGCATCACGTTGAAGGCGAAGGCCCGAACCAGCCCAGGCTCCGCGTTGACCCAGACAATCAGCGCTAGCGCGGCGAGTACGATTTCGACCATTATTCCCGCGCCGCCGACAATAGCTCTGTGCCATTTGTTCTGGAAGGCGAGGCTGTCGGACGCATCGACGTAAGGCACCGGCATGAAGACGAGCAGCATCACACCGATTTCGTGGACCGTGCCGCCCCACCGCTTTACCGCATAGGCATGGCCCAGCTCATGCACCGCCTTGATCATCGGAAAGGCGATGAGCAGCAGGATCAGGTTCTCCGCCGACAGCACGCGATCGGTGACGTCCTTGGTGAGCGCCCTCCAATGCACCCCGGCAAGCACCAATGCATAGCCGAACAGGAGGCAGAAACCGAGCGCCCCGACCCAAGAGAACAGCGGCCTAATCAGCGGCAAGGTCGCCTGCAGAAACTTGTCGGGGTCGATCAGGCCGAAGCGCAAGGCAAGCGGATTCATGAAGCTCATGATGAGCTTGCGGTCACGCTGCTTCTTACCCCGATCGGCGAGTTCTCCGATGTCGGGCGGCACGTCGCCGAACAGCACGTCAGTCGTGTGCAGTTGTCCGAGAAGGTGGATGACCTCGTCTTGAGTCATCACCTTGTCCTCGAGTTGCGCGCAGGCCATGTCCCAGATTTCCTGGATCGTCCGCCTGCCGTCGAGCAGGCTGATGATGAACCAGGTTTCGGGCGTGAACCGGTGGAAGCGGCCGGACGTTCTGTCTTGCAGCACATACCATAGCTGGCCGCGAAAGATCGCCCTGTGGATGCGGGCGTGACCGCGCAGCCTGAGCTTCAGGCCGGAGACCCGATACCAGGATGAGCTGAGGTAGGACTGTTCCATCGGCTCAACCTAAGGCAGCCAACGCCACAGGACGAGGTAGGCCCAGTCTACCATCTTGCCGGCATAGCTCGTCACGAGCAGGCGCCGGTCGATCGCCGTCTTTGCGATACCCTCCATGCCCGGCCTGAGCCGCGGGCTCGGGTGATCAAGGGCAGCTTCCACTTGGAAGAAGTTCCGGCCGTCCTTCTGCATGGAAAGCGCGGTGATCCGCTCGACGCGGTAGCTCATGGGTTCCTGCGGCAGGGAGGCCACGCGCAGCACGCCCGCCTGGTTGAGCGCGATGTCGCCGATGTCGCTCTCGTCGACATCGATGACAACGCGGTACGTGTCGAGGGGCGCGATCCGGAACAATTCCTGCCCCCTTTCGACGGCAGCCCCGATCGACTGGCTCAGGTCGCCCTGGACCACGAAACCGTCGAAGGGCGCGACGAGACGGGTGCGCCTCAGTTGCTCGTCGATGAGCTTCAGTTGCGCCTCCGCCTGTTCGATTTGGGTCTTGATGATCGCCGCTTCCGCGCGATCATACTTGGCGAGCGCGCGGTCGTATTCGGTCATCCGCTGCTGGCGTGAAGTGGAGAGCCTCAACCGCTCGAAGGAAAGATCCTGGTCGTCGAGCTGGGCGAGCGTGTCACCTTTCCTCACCGTCTCGCCGGCACGCACGTTTTCGCTGGCCACATAGCCGTTGAATGGCGCCACGATCGTTCTTTGGATCGTGCCCCTGACGATGGCTGGCGACGTAACGGCGTGGTCCGCGGTGGCCAGGCTGAGCCAGACCGCTACAGCGGCAAAACAGAGTGTGGCGAGCTTGCGGCCGAAGTAGCGGGGCCCAAGCAACCGCTCGACCTGTCTGGCGGAGGCTTCCCATATCTTGACGAAGATGTTGCGATCGTTGCGGCGCTTTTCCTCGAGCACCGGCCCGACGACAGCCGCCACCGCATCGCATAGATCGACCTCAGCCTCGTCGAACTCCCGTCCTGCCGGTTTGATGAAGGTGATAGCGCCGATCGATCGGTGGTCGAACTGCAGCGGCACGGTGAGCACGCCACCGGTCTTGTGTTCCCTGGCAAGCTCTTCGTGCTCGCGGCTGACGCGGTATTCCCAGCCTTCCCTCGCAGGATGAAGCACGATGCTGCGCTGGTCGACAGCCTCGTCCATCGCCGCCGCGATGTCCTTTATCAGGTTGATCTTCTTCGAGAAATCCGCCGCATGGGAGACAGCCGCTACAGAACAGCGGCGATGCCGGACAAAGCCGACGCTGACCGGGTCGCAATCGAGCCTGAGGGCAAGCTCGGTGACCAGTGCCGTGCTTGCGGCGGTGATGCCATTGTTGTCGAGCACGGTCGCCAGCATGTCGAAGGCGATGCGACTGCGCTCGCGCGCTTCTTGGTCGTCGGCCTGCATCTGGCGCCGCAGCAGGACTTCCATCCAGCCCGCGGCCCACTGCATGCGACGCAGCGTCTCGCCGGCGCCGATCTCATCCCCTATGGAGGAGACCGCGCACACGCCGTAGATCCGCCCGTCGACGATGAGAGGTTGGGCAATCTGCCGAACCGCCTGCGCTCCATCCGGACCGCCACCGCTGGTGACGGCACCCTGACGCTGGGCAAGCGACTTCTCGGCTATGGCCGAGAGGCTGATGCCGACCACATCCTTGTCAGGCCACCATGCCACCGGAGTGAATGGACCGACATCCGGCTCGCCAAGCACGGCCACACCGGCCACCACACCTGGAACTTGCCGGCAAAGAAGCGCCAGCCACGCTTCCACGAATTCCTCTGGCCCTGCGGCGTTGCGAAACTTCTGCCACAGGGCCTGGTCAAGAACGGCGAAGCTCACCGTTCCTGAAGCTGAACCCGCCTGGCCCGGCGTCGGGCCCTTCAGCATTTCATTCATTCGCCGGGCATACCCTCGTTTTTACTCGCGTTCTACGACCTGCTGAACAGCCCGGCCAGTCTTTGCAGCAGGCCGGTACGGGCCTCCCACTCGATCATGCCGCTAAGGTCCTCGATGGCATCGTCACCATGGCGAGACGACGCAGGAGTGGCCTCTCGATGGTTGTCGTTGTTCTCTTCGACAACCACATAGGCGTCGTTCGCACTGTTGCCGCCGATCTTGGCGAACCGCATCAGCTCGAACTCCGACGCCTCCACGAACACACCGCTCCGCTCGTCGAAGAAGCCTGTCGCGCCGCCGTCGGACGACTTGCCGCCATTTGACGAGGCTGTCCTGCCAGTCGACACGGTCGCGACAGGAAGAGGCAGTTCAATGCTTGCCGCCCTCTCCTCGTTCCCGCCTGCCGAGCCGCTGACGAAACCGCCAAGCCCTTCGTCGAAGAAGACGGTGACGCTGAGGCCGGCATCGGCATCGACAGGGGGCAGACGCCGCTCGCCGACTGCCAGCACCTCACCCATCACCGTGCCCAAGCCGCCGGAGACACCGTCGTCATGGGTGAGGCCAAGACCGTGGCCAAGCTCATGGATCAGCACCGAGAGAAGGTCGATACGGCCATCGGCCGCGCCGCCGCTAACAGCAACCAGCTTGCCATCGCGCCAGGTGAATTCCTCGGCGGTTACCGGCGTCAGGTCGACGAACCAGCCATTGCCAGCGGCATCGGCATCCAGGAACACCGTACCGTTCTCGTAGCGTCCGAGGGTGCGGCCGTCGAGTTGGACAATGTCAATGGTGATGTCGGATAGCGATGCAATCTGCTCGTCGTCGAAACGTCCGCTCGCCTTCAATACCGTGACCGCCTGAGCAAACAGGGCATTGACCGGCGCCCCGGCCGTCAGGTTCACCGCGTTCACGGCCGTGCCGGACGAGGCCGCCATCAGGCTGGAGGCAGTGTTGAAGAACAGATCGTTCGTACGCAGCTGGAAGCGGTCGAACGAGGTCGCGCCGCTGCCGGTCATCAGGCCGATCTGGCCGTCCACCAGCACCGAATTGTATCCATAAGTGCCGACGAGACCTCCATTGACCTGGATGCTGACCGACGCGCCCTTGAAGATGAGCCGCAGTGAATAGTCGACATTTGCGTCGAGAACCTTGGTGAAGCTCGCGTCGATCGTCACGCCACCCTTCGGGCTGACATGGCCGACCACCACCTTGTCATTGACGACGTCCAGCGTGACGAACTTGTAGTCGTTCGCCGCGTAGCGGTCGAAAACGATGCCGCCGCTCGTGGCGGTCGACAGCTTGGTTTCGACTTCCAGATACGAGTCCGCCGCCAGCGACGTGCCGAGCTTGAACGTATTCGCGGCGGCCCCGCCATTGGCTATCAGCCTGCCATTGCTGAACGTCCAGCCTGCGGTCGCGGCAAGCGGGAAGCGTCCCTGCGCGTTGTCGAACTGATCGGTGTAGTCGAGCGTCAGTTCGGGCGGCAGTATCTGCAGGGTGAAGTTGTCGACCGTGCCCTTGGCCCCCTGGTTGCCGACGCCGACCATGCCCTTGTTCAGCCCCTGCGGCTCGCCATTCTCGATGCGCGGCGCGAAGGTGTAGCTGAACTGGTTCACGCCGGCCACCGACACGGTCACGTTCGTGCCATTGACCGCGACGAGCACGTCGTAAGCCGTACCCGCCTTCAACTGGACGGGCTTGTTCGACTTGACGAGCTGGTGCCAGCCGCTCGCGTCGCGGTAGCCCATTTCAATCTGGTTGTTCGCGACGTTGATGCCGGCATACTTGAAGTCCGTCGGCGACTGGTAGTCGAAGATGATGTAGGTGTTCGCCTTCCAGCCAGCGAGCGGCTTGTCCGCCGTGATCTTCGCCGAAACCTCGAAATAGACAGGCAGATACTGGTCGGCATAGAACACCGCCGCCGCCTGATCAGTTCCGGAG
>NZ_RZTO01000166.1:0-9411 GCF_003997225.1 Mesorhizobium sp. M2C.T.Ca.TU.002.02.1.1 | reverse complement strand
ATACTGTATTGCTCGATGGGGATCACCGGATTCTATGACATTCCTGGAATTGGAAAACTACCCATAAAGATGGCCCCATCCGGAGGAGCCAGAAATCCCTATGAGGCGTACGTTGCCGTTCTAAAAGTGCAAGGACTCGCAAAAGGCATATATCATTACTCTGCCTATGACCATTCACTGGGTAGATTAGCTTCGTTGCGGACTGAACAGATCGTTAAACTGGCAGCTGAACAGCAATGGACGATCAACGCAGCAGCAATGATAATTCTTGTTGCCAGTGTAGAAAGAACGATGTGGAAATATGGGCACCCGAATGCCTTAAAAGTTATATTTATTGAAGCTGGCCATATTGCACAAAATATGTTGCTATTGGCGACTGAATTAGGACTATCAACATGCCCAACTGCGGCACTCGACGGCCAAGTGGCTGATAAAATTCTCGGACTGAACTCGCCCTTTTTATACCCAGTTCATGCCATCGTCCTAGGCTCAAAAGAACATGAGCCACAATAACTATACTTTAGTCTCGTTCTAAGAAGCAGGCGGCCCGCGAACGCTCCAAATTTGCCCCCCTCAAAACCCAGCCTGATCCCTGAACAGCTCCGCATTATCGAGCTTCGAAACCTCGATCACCGCCTGCGTGCGGCTGTACACGTTGAGCTTGCGTAAAATCTCCGAGACATGCGCTTTCACGGTGGTCTCGCCCACCTGCAACTCGTAGGCGATCTGCTTGTTCAGCATGCCCTGGCGCAGCATCTGCAGGACCCTGAGCTGCTGCGGCGTCAGCCTCGCCAAGCGCTGCACCATGTCGGCGCGGTCGGTGCTGTCGGGATCGGGCGGCTGGCCCTCGTAATTTTCCGGCACATAGACGGCGCCGTCCATCACCGAGCGGATGGCCGCGGCGAGGTCGCTCTTCCTCGCCGATTTCGGGATGAAGCCGGCCGCGCCGTAGGACAGCGCCTCGGAGATGATCTTCGGTTCCTCATAGCCCGACACGATCACCACCGGCAGCCGCGGGTAGCGGGTCCTCAGCTGCAGCAACCCCTCGAAGCCGTGCACGTCGGGCATGCTCAGATCGAGCAGCGCGAGATCGAACGGCTTGGCGTCGGCAAGAAGCTCGATCGCTTCCGCGATCGAGCGCGCCTCGACCGTGTCGACGTCCGGATAGGCCATCTGCACGGCGCTGTGCAGCGCCTCGCGAAACAGCGGGTGGTCGTCGATGATCAGGAAGCGGGCGCGATCGCTGACGGGGGTCATTGCACGGGTTCAGGCATCGGTTCGGTTTCGGCAGGCACAGGATAGTCCCGTGACCATGGCCAGATTATTGGCAAATAGTATACGCCCAATGATCCAGCGCATTGTCACTGAAACGACAGGCCGATGTGCCCGCACGTCGAGTCTTGCCCGCCCGGCAAAATCGGCGGAAGGTGGGGGCGATTCATGCCAACACAGAGAAAACCCATGCCAGAATTCGTCCTTCCGCCGCCGCCGGTCGCCTCGGTTGCCGTCGCGGGCTCGGCGGAGCGGTTTGCCGTGCGCCGCATCTTCTGCGTCGGCCGCAATTACGCGGCGCACGCGCGCGAGCTCGGCAACGACGAGCGCGACCCGCCCTTTTTCTTCACCAAGCCTGCCGACGCGGTGGTAGACAGCGGCGCCGAGATCGCCTACCCGCCGCTGACTTCGAACCTGCATCACGAGATCGAGCTGGTCGTCGCCATCGGCAAGGGAGGCCTTCACGTGCCCCGCGCGGATGCGCTCGCCCATGTCTGGGGCTATGGCGTCGGCGTCGACCTGACCCGCCGCGACCTGCAGGATCAGGCTAAGAAGGCTGCGCGTCCCTGGGACTGGTCGAAGGCCTTCGACCAGTCTGCCCCTTGCGGCCCGCTGGTTCCGGCGGCGAAATCGGGGCATCCGGAGAAAGGCCGCATCTGGCTCGCCGTCAACGGCGCGGTGAAACAGGACGGCGATCTTGCCGAATTGATCTGGCCGATCGCCGACATCGTCTCGATCTGCAGCGAAGCGGTCGAGTTGCAACCCGGCGACCTGATCTTCACCGGCACGCCGGCCGGCGTCGGCGCGGTCCAGGCCGACGACAGGATCACCGGCGGCGTCGACGGCATCGGCGAGATCGCGGTGACCATCGGGCAGCCGAGGCGATGAGCGACCTCGTCCTCCACAATTACTATCGCTCCTCCACCTCCTATCGGGTGCGGATCGCGCTGGTGATGAAGGGGCTGGACTACACCTATGTGCCGCATCATCTGCGCCATGGCGAGCATCTGGAGCCAGCCTATCTCGCCGTCAATCCGCAAGGCCTGGTGCCGGCGCTGGTGCTGGAAGACGGCAAGCTTTTGACGCAGTCGCTGGCGATCATCGAATATCTCGACGAGATCGAGCCAAACCCGCCGCTGCTGCCGAAGGATGCGCTGGGCCGCGCGCGGGTCCGCATGCTGGCGCAGATGATCGCCTGCGACATCCACCCGGTGAACAATCTGCGCGTGCTGACCTCGCTGCGCACCTTGTTCGGCGCCGGCGACCAGGACGTCGTCAGCTGGTTCCGGCACTGGGTGAACGAAGGCTTCCAGCCGCTTGAAAAGATTCTAGCCTCCTCGCCCGAGACCGGCGCGTTCTGCCATGGCGACGCACCGGGCCTCGCCGATATCTGTCTCGCCGCCCAGGTCACCAACAATGCCCGCTTTGGCGTCGACATGACGCCCTATCCGGTGATCGCGCGCATCAACGCCGCCTGCATGGCGCTGCCGGCGTTCCAGAAGGCCGCGCCGCAGAACCAGATCGATGCCGAATAGGGAAGCCAAGGACGCCGAGGAGGCCAAGGCACTCGCGGACATCGAAGAGTACGGCTGCCACATTCTCTATGTGCTGGAGGAGGACGAGCATCCGCCCTTCGCCTACTCGGTCGGGATAGAGCACAATTTTAGCGTCCCTGAACTGGTCGTGATCGGGCTCAAGCCGGAGCTTTCGATGACCATCATCAACGAGTATTGCCGACGGGTGCGCGGCGGCGAGAGGTTCCGCGTCGGTGAGCGGGCATCGGGTTTCCTGGGAGGCGGCTTCGACTGTCAATTCGGCGCAGTGCATCCCGATCACTACCTGGACTATTTCGGTTGGGACATATGGTTTTACGACGGGCCTGATTTCCGGATTGTGCAGCTTATCTTTCCGTCAACGTCCGGGGTTTGGCCGTGGGATGCGGAAGCTGATGAATGGTTTCGCAAACGGCAGCCGCTGCTCGATACGCCGCCGTCATAACCAGCGCCCTACCCTCAGCGTCGCGGCCCAGAATGCCAGCGCCACCAGGCCGATGCCCGCGCCAAGCAGACAGACGCCCATCCAGCTCCAGGCCCCGTAGGTCATGGTCGAGGCGATGGATCCGAGCGCGCTGCCCAGCGAATAGAAGATCATGTAGCCACCGACCAGCCGGCTGCGGGCGTCCGGCCGGCGGGCGAAGATCAGGCTTTGATTGGTGACGTGCACGGCCTGGATGGCAAGGTCGAGCATGACGATGCCCAGCACCAGCAGCCAGAGCGAGGAGCCCATGAAAGCAATCGGCAGCCAGGCGGCGGCCATCAGCAAGAGACCGAAGCCAGTGACCAATTGGCCTTGCCCGCGATCGACAAGCGTGCCGGTCCAGCGCGCGCCGAGCGCGCCGGCGACGCCGGCAAGACCGAACAGCCCGATCTCCGTATGCGATAGCGAGAACGGGGGTGCTGCCAATGGCAGCACCAATGGCGCCCAGAGCACGTTGAAACTGGCGAAGATCAGCATGGCCAGCACCGCACGTACGCGCAGCAAGGGCTCCTCGATGAACAGAAGCAGCACCGAGCCGAGCAGCCGGACATAGGATGTGCGCGGCCGCGCCGCCTCATGGCGAGGCTGCACGCGGAACAGGATTGCCGCCATCGCGAGCGTCAGCACCGCCGAGGCGAGATAGACCGAGCGCCAGCCGGCAAAATCGGCGACCAGCCCCGAAGCGAAGCGCGCGAGCAGGATGCCGAGGATCACACCGCTGGTGACGGTGCCAACCGCCCGCCCCCGCTCCGCCGGCGCCGCCAGGTCGGCGGCATAGGCGACGAGGACCTGCACGACGACGGCGAGCAGGCCGACCGCCGCAAGGCTCGCCAGCAGCACCGCGGCGCTCGGTGAAAGGCCGACAAGGACAAGCGCCAGAGCCGAAAGCACGGCCTGGGTGGCGACCAGCCTGCGGCGGTCGAAAAGGTCGCCGAGCGGCACGATGAAGAACAGGCCGAGCGCGTAGCCAATCTGCGTCACGGTCACCACGATACCGACCGAGGCGGGGGCGATCGCGAAGTCACGTGCGATGGCATCCAGCAGTGGGTGCGCGAAATAGACATTGGCGACGCTCAAGCCGCAGACGACCGCGAAGATCAGCGCGGTGAGGCGCGGCAATCCCTGCCCCTTCGCGGCTTCTCCGGTCTGCCGCAGGTCCGCGCTTTGCAGTTGCAGATTCATCGTGCAAGCTCCATTTGGTTTCAAGTTGAAACCATTGCGGAATAGACAAGAAGGTTTTATCTTGCAACCACAAATCGGAAACCTGGACGAATTGCATGGTGAAACGGACGAGCCATCAAAGCGCGGATTGCCTCATCGCCCGGCCGCTCGACGCGATCGGCGACTGGTGGTCGCTGCTCATCGTGCGCGACGCCTTCGACGGCATGCGGCGCTTCGGCGAATTCCAGAAGAGCTTGGGCGTGGCCAAGAACATCCTGTCGGCGCGCCTGCGCAATCTGATTGCGCACGGCATCCTCGAGACCGTTCCGGCCGAAGACGGCAGCGCGCATCATGAATATGTGCTGACCGAAAAAGGCCGTGGCCTGTTCTATGTCCTGGTCGCCCTGCGCCAGTGGGGCGAGACCTATTTCTCCGGGCCGGGCGAGCCTTACACCTTCATGGTCGACACCCGGACCGGCAGGCCGATCCGCCGCCTGGAGGTGCATGCGGAGGACGGTCGCCTGCTGGCGCCGGGCGAGACGCGGCTCGCCGATTTCCGCCAGCAGCCGGAATAACCGATCGGTCCGCCGGTCCTGCTGGCAGAATCGATTTCCGGTCGACTGCCCGTGGAATCGGCTATCGTCATCTCAAAACGTGGGAGTTTGCCGATGAAAGCCGTCGTCTTCGAGAAATTCGGCGAGGCGCCGACGATCCAGACCGTGCCCGATCCGAAGCCGGCCGCCGACGGCGTGGTCATCAAGGTCGAGGCGACGGGTCTTTGCCGCAGCGACTGGCATGGCTGGATGGGCCATGACGACGGCATCACGCTGCCGCACGTTCCCGGGCACGAGCTGGCCGGCGTCGTCGTCGCCGCCGGCAAACAGGTCAGCCGCTGGAAGGCCGGCGATCGCGTCACGGTGCCCTTCGCCGTCGGCTGCGGCCGCTGCTTCGAATGCACCTCCGGCAACCACCAGGTCTGCGAGCACCAGACGCAGCCCGGCTTCACGGGCTGGGGCTCCTTCGCTGAATATGTCGGCATCGAGCATGCCGACACCAATCTCGTGCGCCTGCCCGAAGAGATGGAATACGCCACCGCCGCCAGCCTCGGCTGCCGCTTCGTCACCTCCTTCCGCGCCATCGTCGACCAGGGCCGGGTGAAGCCCGGCGAATGGGTGGCCGTGCATGGCTGCGGCGGCGTCGGGCTGTCGGCGATCATGATCGCCAGTTCGATGGGCGCCAACGTCATTGCCATCGACCTCACCGACGAGAAGCTGGAATTTGCCAGGAAGATCGGCGCGGTGGCGACGATCAACGCCTCGACGACGCCGAACGTCGTCAAGGCCGTCAAGCAGATCACCAATGGCGGCGCGCATATGTCGATGGACGCGCTCGGACATCCGACCACGTCCTTCAACTCGATCTCGAACCTGCGCCGGCGCGGCCGCCATGTTCAGGTCGGGCTGATGCTGGGCGAGCATGCCCGTCCCCAGGTGCCGATGGACAAGGTGATCGCCTTCGAGCTCGAAATCCTCGGCAGCCACGGCATGCAGGCCTACCGCTACTCCGCGATGATGGAGATGATCCGCACCGGCAAGCTGAAGCCCGAATTGCTGGTGGGCAAGAAGATCAGCCTTGAGGAGGCCCCGGCCGCCCTGATGGCGATGGGCGGTTTCGAGGGGATCGGCATCGGGGTGGTGACGAAGTTCGGGTAACCTCGCTTACGAACCCGAGCGCGCGGCCGTTATCGCCGCCGCGCGCTTTTGCTCGAACCATCCTATCCGGTGGCCATTTGTTCGGAGATTTTTCGCCCCGCCGCCATAAGCGCGATGCCGGCGCTCTCTATCAGCTCGTCGGACTGGCGTTGTTCCGGCGCGGACAGGCTGATGGCGGCGATGGGGTAGGACAGATCGTCGAGTATGGCGACGCCGATGCACATGGCGCTTTCTTCGTTCTCGCCGATCTCGATGGAATATCCGCGCGAGCGAATTTCCTTGAGTTGCCTGCGCAAGACCTTCGAATCGACGATGGAGCGATAGGTTAGCTCCGACAGCTTCCTGGCAAGGAGCGCGTCCCGCTCGTTTTCCCGCAGATGCGCGAGGATCGCCTTGCCCAACGCCGTCGTATGCAGCGGGTTTCTGCTGCCGACCCGCGCTTGCATGCGCAGCGTCCGCGTCGACTCCATGATTTCGATGTAAACGATCTCGCCTTCGGATTCTATGGCGAGATTGATGGTTTCGTTGAAGGTCTGGTTGAGCTCCCGCATCACCGGGACAGCCACCCTTCGCAAGCGATGCATGCTGTTGTCGGCACGTGCCAGATCGCGGAACCGCATGCCGACGCCATAGCGATCCCGGGCGGCGTCGTGGGAAACAAACATCGTGGCGCTCAGCGTCTGCAGGTACCGGAACACCGTGGTCTTGGGCATGCCCAGCGCATTGGCCACCTCGGTCAATGAGACATCGCGCCCGCTCTCGGCGATGAACTCGAGCACTTTGACCGCCTTGTAGACGGGAGAGACGATGTAATCGCCATCAGGCAATCTCACGAGGCAGGCTCCTTTTTTCGTCAGGCGAAAAAGTCGTTTCTTTACACGGAACCCTGCCGGTGATTTTTTCGACCTGTCAATACTGCATCGAGCCACCTGCGGTTGTTTCCGCAGAAAGGAGACGTCGTGAGCACACCTGCCGCAAAACTGACCCAATCGTCCGCGGAGGCGTGGCTGGAAGCGTCTGGACGGGTGAGCGTGGCCCTCGCGCTCGACATCCTGGATACCAAGGGCCTGAGGCGCCAGGCTCTGCGCCCCGGCATTCAGGCACGCACCACGCACAAGCCCCTCGTCGGTTTTGCAAAGACCATGCTTTGGGTGGAGTTCGCCCATGACGACCCCGCCACCTACGACCTCGAGCTCAAGGCGGTCGACAGCCTGCGTCCCGGAGAGTGCGTCGTCTGCGCCACCGGCAATTCATCCCGGGCAGGCATATGGGGAGAACTCCTCACCACCGCGGCCATGCGGCGCGGCGCGGCGGGCATCGTGACCGATGGGGCGGTGCGCGACATTGCGCAGATGGAAGCAATGGGCTTCTCCGTATTCTCCCGTTCGGTTTCTCCCTACGACAGCTTCAATCGCCAGAAAGTCGTCGCCTTCGACGTCCGCGTCGAGATCGATGACGTCACGATAGAACCGGGCGACGTGATCGTGGCGGACAAGGACGGCGTGGCCGTCGTGCCGGCAAGGCTGGCTGACGAGGTGCTTGCCGAAGCCCTGGACAAGGCCGGCAAGGAAGACCAGTTCCGCGACGCCGTCCGGGGCGGCATGCCGCTGCTCGAGGCCTACGAGAGATTCAATGTGCTGTAATTCCGGCCTCCCGTTCGGACCCTTGCCGGATGAGCTATGAGTTCGACTTCACCGATGTTTTCGCCGCCTGGCCGGAGCTGCTGCAGGCCCTGGCCGATACGCTGATCCTTTCGGCGTCGGCGATGGTCCTGGGTCTGGTGGTGTCGATCTTGGGAGCGCTCGGCAGGACGTCCGGGCCGAGATGGTTGCGCCGGATCATCATCGAATACATCGAGCTGATCCGGAATACTCCCCTTCTGATCCAGATTTTCGTCGTCTTTTTCGGCCTGCCCTCTTTGGGCTTGAAACTGTCTTCCAACGTGGCGGCGCTGCTCGCCCTGGTCGTCAACGTGGCGGCCTACGGCATCGAAATCATTCGGGCTGGCATCGAGAGTATCCACAAGGGCCAGATCGAGGCCGGCAAGGCCCTCGGCTTGCGGCCTTTGCAGATATTCCGCCTCATTGTCCTGAAGCCGGCGATCCAGGCGGTCTACCCCTCGCTTACCAGCCTGTTCATAATGCTGCTGCTCAACACCAGCGTCTGCTCGGTGATCGCCGCCAACGAGCTGACCGCGGTCGCAAGCAACATCCAGTCACGCAGCTTCCGCAGCTTCGAGATCTATTTCGTCGTCACGTTGCTGTATCTCGGCCTGTCGACCTTCTTCTGGGTCGTGTTCGCCGGGGTCGAGCGTGCGTTCCTGAGCAAGCCGGCTCGGTAGCACCATGCGCGCGCTCGATACAGCCGACCTCCTCTACATCGTCATGGCGGCGCGATGGACGGTGCTGCTTTCCCTCGTCGCCTTCATCGGCGGCGGCCTCGGCGGCGCGCTGATCGCGCTGGCCCGAACCAGCAAGCGCAAGTGGCTGCGGCTGGCATCGGCCGGCTACATCAAGGTCTTCCAGGGCACGCCGCTGTTGATGCAGCTCTTTCTCGCCTTCTTCGTGCCCGGCCTGTTCGGCTGGTCGGTCGAACCCTGGACAGCCGCGGCCATCGGCCTTTCCTTGCACGCAAGCGCATTCCTCGGCGAAATCTGGCGTGGCTCCATCGAGGATGTCCCGCGCGGCCAGTGGGAAGCCTCGACGTCGCTCGGTCTTCGCTACGCCCCGACAATGGCGCTGGTGATCGCGCCACAGGCCACAAGGATCGCTATCCCGCCGACAATCGGATTCCTGGTGGAACTGGTCAAGGGCACGTCGCTGACATCGATTATCGGCTTCGTCGAGCTGACGCGCGCCGCCCAGATCGTCAACAACGCCACCTTCCGGGCCTTCACGATCTTTGCCGTTGCCGCGCTGGTCTACTACGCCATCTGCCGCCCGCTTTCGGCCTACGGCAGGAAACTGGAGCAGAAGCTCCAAGTCGGCACACGCTGAAGATGCCGACGAAACATAACCACACCCTGAGAGGAGAACATCGCATGTCAATATTCAGATCCATAAGCCGTCGTGGGTTCGGCGCTTTTGCCCTGGCAGGCGTCATCGCTGCTTGCGCCGGTCTTGCGCCCGCCCAGGCCGCCACCCCTGACGAAATCAAGGCACGCGGCAAGCTGACCGTCGGCGTCATGACGGACTATCCACCCTTCGGCGGCGTCAACGCAGAGCAGCAG
>NZ_RZTO01000165.1:0-9425 GCF_003997225.1 Mesorhizobium sp. M2C.T.Ca.TU.002.02.1.1 | reverse complement strand
ATCCCGGGCAGTCCTGGGCCACGATGATCTCAAGCCTGCTGCAGATCAGCTGCTTGACGGAGGCTTCGCTGACGTTCGTCTTCTGCAACTGTCCGGTACGCAACTGGCGGGCGACATCGTCGGTGATGTTGGCCATCACCTCCTGGCCGGCGAACGAAATGCAGCTCTCGAGGATGGCGAACACGAGAAGCGCGAACGGGATGGCCAGCATCGCGAATTCCATGGCCGTGCTGCCGCGCCTGTCGCTGAAGAAGCCAGGGCGCGATCTGGCGTGCGCCTTGCTGTCCATGCCGTTGCCGGATGTGGCATCCTTGCTCATATCGCGTTCCTGCCGATCCCTTTGCGGTACCGTCGGCAAGGTTAGCGAAAACCCATTGAGGTCCGGTTTGGATGATCGTTAAACTCGTCGGGCGAGCTTTAAGCTGTCTTTAATGCCGGTGGGTTCTTCCCTCGCAGGGCTCAGTGCCCGGCGCTCATTTCGGCTTCGGAAGCCTTCTCGGCCTCGGTCTTGAACGCACTCTCGCAATAGGGCGTGCAGGACATGGTCTGGACTTCGGCGCGTCTGTAGATGCGTACCGAGGATGCGGCCTGTCGCACGACGGTCACCTGTTCATCGATGATCGGGCTGCCGTCCGAATCGAGCACGACCATATTGGTGACGCCGAAGCCCTTGCCGGTGAGAACGATGGTCGAGGCGTCCTGCACGGAGGCGTCGGCGATCGCCGGATTGCCGATGACGACCGTGTCGGCCGCGCGTGACAATTTGACGATCTTTGCCTGGTTCATGGTGACTTCTATGCCGGCGCCGGCCCTGGCCGGCATGACAAAGGCGGCAGTTGCCAGCAGCGCGGCGACTGGAAACAGCGATCTCGACAACGTCATTGAAGCGCTCCCGGCGGGCAGATTCTTCAACGGAACATGAACGAGATTGGTGAAGCAACGGTTAAGCCGGGCCCGATATGATTAAGGATCGGCTTGCATGATGGGTCATGCGTCGAGGGCGCTTACTGTTTTAGGAATATTGCACAAGCGCCGGTTTTCCGGGGGCCCGAGCTTCCTGGCGATGTTTAGGCCACGGTTAACCACGCAGCGCGTTCGCCACCGGAAAGGAATCGGTAAGGCTGTTTATTAAGCCGATTGAAACGGCTTCTCCCTAGATTTGCAGCATCCGATCAACCGCAAAGAGAAGTTGACGGAAGTGCTGTAACACGTGGAGTAGGAGCTCTCGAATGTCTAATCTCATTGCACGCTTCGTGAAGGACGAATCCGGCGCGACCGCCATCGAATATGGTCTGATCGCGGCTCTCATCGCGCTCGCTATCATGATGGGCGCTTCCCAGCTCGGCGGCGCGCTGAACGCCAAGTTCTCCGGCATCGCCAGCACCCTTAACGGCGTCGCCGGCACCCCGGCCCCGTAACAGGCAGCGAACAGCGCCTCTTTGACAAAATGAAGGGCCGCCCATGGCGGCCCTTCATCGTTAGACCAGCTCTCTGCGGGCACAGGCGATCGCCGCTCTCATCAATCGTTAATTCAATCTGCCTAGGCTGACGGCGGATTTCATCGCAGGCGTCGCGTCCATGATCGAAGCTGTCATCTTCGTCGTCTTTCCTTTCTGTATGCTGTTTGCGGCGATCTCGGACACGCTGTCGATGACGATCGCCAATCGCGTGCCCGTGCTTCTGGTGGCGACCTTTGCGCTGATCGCTCCGCTCACCGGCATGGATTGGGCGACCTATGGCTGGCACTTCGCGGCAGGCGCCCTGGTGCTGGCAGTGACATTCGGTCTTTTTGCGCTCGGCGGGATGGGTGGCGGCGACGCCAAGCTTCTGGCCGCGACAGCGGTCTGGATGGGCCTCAACATCAACCTGATCGGCTATCTGGTGACGTCGGCTTTCATCGGAGGCCTGCTGACCGTCGCAATCCTCGCTTACCGGAAATCGCCGCTTCCCATGTACACCGGCCACAACCGATTTCTCCGCTATTTCGCGGACGAGAGCGTTGGCGTCCCATATGGCATCGCGCTGGGCGCGGGTGGACTGATCACTTTCCCGGATTCGCCGCTGATGGTCTGGGCGCTGGGGAGGCTCACGACATAGGCACGGCGACATTGATGTCGGCGATCACCAGGCGGCCAGGCCGCCTTTTTTGTTGCATCACAAGGCGGCCAGGCCGCCTTTTTTGTTAACGGCGGGCCGTTCCATCTAATTTGAGTAAACCTTAAATTAATCACGATCGTAAGCATTGCATTAACCTTGTTTTGACGATTGCAGCTGCAAAGTCCGGCCTGGCGAGGTGGTTTGCCATCAGGCGAAGGGTTTCGGACGAATGCCAGCATCCCGATTGATTATTCTGGGCGTGGCTGCGGTCGCGGCGGGTGGCGCGGGCTATGTGGCGAAGAACATGGTCGTGGCGCCGCCGCCTCAGGTCGTCGTCGATGCGCCCAAGCAGCCGGCGATCGCATTGCAGGATGTGCTGGTGCTTTCCGGCGACGTGGCGATGGGCAGCCAGCTCGCCAACAACATCAGCTGGGAAGAATGGCCGGCCGATGGCGTCAACGCCAATTTCATCACCCGCGCCGCCGAGCCCGACGCGATCGAAAAGCTCAAGGGCTCGGTCGCGCGCGTCGCCATGTATACTGGCGAACCTTTGCGGCGTTCCAAGCTGGTCGGCGAGGGGCAGAGCTTCATGTCGTCGATCCTGCCTTCCGGCATGCGCGCCGTCGCGACCGCGATATCGGCCGACACGTCCGCCGGCGGCTTCATCCTGCCCAACGACTTCGTCGACGTCATCATGACCCGCCGCGCCGACACCGGCAATGGCGGCAGCGGCTTCAACACCGAGACGATCCTCAAGAACATCCGCGTGTTGGCCATCGACCAGACCATCCAGGAAGACGAAGAGGGCAAGAAGACCAGGGTCGGCCAGACCGCGACACTGGAGCTGACGCCGCAGCAGGCGGAGATCATCACGGTGGCGCAGCAGATGGCGGACCGCCTGACGCTCGCGCTGCGGCCGATCACCGACATCCATGAAAAGAATACCGACGAGGCCGACTATCTGGTCAACGGCAATGGCCGGCGCGGAACGGTGCGGCTGATCAAGTCAGGCGAGGTTTCCGAGGTGGGAGCAAGGAAATGAGGCTGAACGGTAAACTGCTGCCTGTCCTGGCCGCCGCGGCGATCGGTTCTTTCCTGGTCGGCACCAGCGCCCCCGGACTGGTCGAAGCCAAGGCCGCGAGCGCCGGCGTGTCGGCTTCCGTCGCCACGCAGCGCGTCAAGCTCGGCCTTAACAAGTCCGTGGTTATCGACCTGCCGAGCGACGCTTACGACATCCTGGTCGCCAATCCGGCCGTTGCCGATGCCGTGACCCGCACGGCGCGGCGCATCTACCTGTTCGGCAAGGCGGTCGGCGAAACCAACATCTTTGTCTTCGGCCCCAACGGCGAGCAGATCGTCAGCTTGGATCTGGCCGTCGAGCGCGACGTCGCCGGGCTGGAGGACTATCTGAAGCGCTTCATCCCGTCCTCGCAGATCAAGGTCGAGCTTCTCAACGACAACGTGGTCCTGACCGGCATGGTCGACACGCCGCTCGATGCCAAGCGCGCCGTCGACCTGGCAACCATCTTCGTGTCCGGCGGTGAAGCGACGACGGGTCAATATTCGCAAACCGCCGCCGGCGGCTCGGTCAATGGCGGCGTCGACATCAACAACCCCGACCAGGAGCGCCGGACCTCCAAGATCGTCAACCTCTTGCAGATTATTGGCGACGATCAGGTGACGCTCAAGGTGACCGTCGCCGAAGTCAGCCGCTCGGTGATGAAGCAGCTCGGCGTCAATATGTTCGGCAGCGGAGAGAGCAACGGCATCACCTGGTCGGCAACAGGCGACAACCCCATGGGGCTCGGCAAGCCCCTCAGCAATTCGGGATTCAATATCGGCTCGTCCTCGCTGCAGGCCTATGTCAACGCCCTGGAGCAGTCGGGCGTGATGAAGACGCTAGCCGAGCCTACCCTGACGGCGGTTTCAGGCGAGAAGGCCACGTTCAAGGTTGGCGGCGAATACAATATTGTCTCCAGCCAGAGCATTACCGATCCTGACATCACCAAAGGCATTCCTTCGAAGCTGACCTACCAGCTCGACAAGGTCGAGTACGGCATCGGACTTGAATTTCAACCGGTCGTCCTTTCCGCCGGTCGCATAAGCCTGAAGGTCCGGACGGCGGTCTCCGAGCCGACGACCGAAGGTTCAGCCGCGTTCTCGACAGGCCAAAAGACAGCTCCCGCCGCGAACATTCTCTCTATTCGCAAGCGTCTCGCCGACACCACCGTCGAGCTTCCCTCCGGCGGCTCGATGATGATCGCGGGCCTTGTTCGCGATGATGTTCGCCAGGCTGTCAACCAATTCCCGGGGTTGGGCAAAATCCCCGTCCTTGGCACGCTGTTCCGCAGCCGCGATTTCGTCCGCAACGAGAGCGAGCTCATCATCATCATCACGCCCTATCTGGCGCGGCCGGTGGCGCGCAACGACCTGGCCAAGCCGGATGACAACTTCAATGCGGCGAGCGACGGCGCCGGCATGTTCCTCGGCCGCGTCAACCGCGTCTACGGCACCATGCAGACCGACAGGCCGCCGGGCCGCTATCACGGCGTCGTCGGCTTCATCTACAAATGAGTGGGAATGCGGATATGTCCAAGTCAGCATCGAAGGTCGTGACGGTCCGGACAGCATCCGGCATCGCAAGGATCCGCCGGCAGGTGGTTCCGGCGCTGGCGATCGCCCTTGCGGCGTCGCTCGCCGGATGTGCCAACCGCGACAGTATCACGGTCGGATCGGTTCCGGACGATTACCGCACGACCCATCCGATCGTCATCGCCGAGAAGAACCAGAAGATTGACCTGCCGGTCGGCGCAGGCGATCGCGGCATGACAGGTGCCCAGCGCGATACGCTGCTCGGTTTCCTCGACGGCTACGACAAGGCTGCGGCCCCGTCGCTGACCATCGCAATCCCGCGCGGCTCGGCCAACGAGGTGGCGGCGCTGGTGGCGGGGCGCGATTTCGCGCGGGTCGCTGCGGCCGCTGGCGTCAAGCGCAGCCGTATCGTCATGACATCCTATCAGTCGGATGTGCCGGAGGCGTCCGCGCCGGTGCGTGTCGCCTTCGTCGCGGTGCGGGCACAGACCGATAAATGCGGCCGTTGGCCCGATGACCTGACGGAGACGTCGGAGAACAAGCACTACGCCGACTTCGGCTGCTCCTATCAGAACAATCTCGCGGCCCAGGTGGCCAATCCCAACGATCTGATCGGTCCGCGCAAGCAGTCCGACATCGACGCCGAAAACCGCGGCGCGGTGATCGACCTTTATCGCACGAGAGGCATTTCGAACGAGTTCCTCGGCAATTCGGAAGTGACGTACTGAGCCGCGCCGGACGACGAAGAGAGCAGTCACGGAAAGAGCATGACGATGAGCAATCTTGCCTACGACACGCCCGCGGAGACCGGCGACCTTTCGCAGCAGGACATCGCCGCCATGCAGGCGTTGCGCCCGGTGCCGCGCATTTCGATCCAGGCCTTTTGCGAGACCGAAGGCGTCGCCAACCCCGTCGAGCGCGCCGGCGAGGATCGCCGCATGGCCAAGGCCCATCTCAAGGTCCATATGGGCGGTATTCCGACCGCGATCGAGTTCTACCAGTCCGCGCCGACACCGAACCTGATCCTGCTGGAATCGCGCAGCGAACCGCAGCAGTTGCTCGAACAACTCGGCCAACTCGCCGAATATTGCGATCCGTCCTCCAAGGTCGTGGTCATCGGCCACTACAATGATGTCGGGCTTTACCGCGAGCTCATCCGCTCCGGCATTTCCGAATATGTCATCGCGCCGGTCTCGATGACCGACATCGTCAGCGTCGTGTCGTCGATCTTCGTCGATCCGGAAGCGGAGCCGATCGGCCGTTCGATCGCCTTCATCGGCGCCAAGGGTGGCGTCGGCTCCTCGACCATCGCTCACAATGTCGCCTGGGCGATGTCTTCCCTGTTCAAGTCCGAAGTCGTCATCGCCGATCTCGATCTCGCCTTCGGCACCGCCAATATCAATTTCGATCAGGATCCGGCGCAAGGCATCGCCGAGGCGGTGTTTTCGCCCGAGCGGGTCGACGAGGTCTATCTCGACCGTCTGCTCGCGCAATGCGCCGAGCATCTGTCGCTGCTCGCGGCTCCTTCCACGCTCGAGCGCGTCTATGATTTCGACCCCGAGGCCTTCGCGCAGGTCATCGAGACCGCCCAGCGTAGCGCGCCTTTGCTGGTCCTCGATGTCCCTCACATCTGGAGCGGGTGGACGAAGAGCACGCTGATCAAGGCGGATGAGATCGTCATCACGGCCACGCCCGAGCTCGCAAATCTTCGCAACACCAAGAACATGGTGGATATGCTGAAGCGGCTGCGTCCGAACGATCCCTCGCCGAAGCTGATCATCAACCAGGCAGGCGTTCCGAAGCGGCCCGAGATCGCGGCTTCCGATTTCGCCGAACCGCTCGGCATCACGCCGATGGCGGTGATCAACTTCGAACCGCTGCTGTTCGGCAATGCCGCCAACAATGGCCGCATGCTCTCCGAGATGGACGCCAAGAGCCCCGTCGTCGCGACCATCAATGAGATAGCGCATGTGCTGACCGGACGCAGCGAAATCAAGACAAGGAAGAAGGCAGGCCTGGGCTCGATCCTCGGCAAGCTCTCGCGCAACAAGAAGTGACGCTGATTGAGCGGCATCGGGTAGTCGATCATGTTTGGTAAAAGAGGCACAGACGACGGCAAGCGGGCAACGCCTGAATTCCGTCCGCCGGCATCCGCTCCCACCGCTCCAACGGGGACGATGACGGCCGAACGACCGGTCGCGCCGCCGTCCAGCGCTCCGGCCGCGCCGCCTGCGCGCCGCCCCGTCGAGGCGCCGCCCATGGCGCCGGAGCCGCCAAGAAGGGTTCAGCGCGAGCGCTCGGAGACCTACTACGACACCAAGAGCCAGGTTTTCTCCGCGCTGATCGATACGATCGATCTGTCGCAGCTCGCCAAGCTCGATCCCGAGAGCGCGCGCGAGGAAATCCGCGACATCGTCAACGACATCATCGCGATCAAGAACTTCGCGATGTCGATCTCCGAGCAGGAAGAGCTGCTCGAGGACATCTGCAACGACGTTCTGGGTTATGGGCCGCTGGAGCCGTTGCTTGCCCGCGACGACATCGCCGACATCATGGTCAACGGCTCCAAGAACGTCTACATCGAAGTCAATGGCAGGGTCGAACAGACCGGCATCCGTTTCCGCGACAACCAGCAGCTGCTCAACATCTGCCAGCGCATCGTCAGCCAGGTCGGCCGCCGCGTCGACGAATCGAGCCCGATCTGCGACGCGCGCCTGCCCGACGGCTCTCGCGTCAACGTCATTGCGCCGCCGCTGTCGATCGACGGCACCGCGCTCACCATCCGCAAATTCAAGAAGGACAAGCTGACGCTGGACCAGCTGGTCAAGTTCGGCGCCATCTCGCCGCAAGGCGCGGAAATCCTCAAGATCATAGGCCGCGTCCGCTGCAACGTCGTCATCTCTGGCGGCACCGGTTCCGGCAAGACGACGTTGCTGAACTGCCTGACCAATTATATCGACCGCGAGGAGCGCGTCATCACCTGCGAGGATTCGGCGGAACTGCAGCTGCAGCAGCCGCATGTGGTCCGTCTCGAGACCCGGCCGCCCAATCTGGAGGGCGAGGGCGAGGTGACCATGCGCGACCTGGTCAAGAACTGCCTGCGCATGCGGCCGGAGCGGATCATCGTCGGCGAAGTGCGCGGACCGGAAGTGTTCGACCTTTTGCAGGCGATGAACACCGGCCACGACGGCTCGATGGGAACGATCCACTCGAACAGCCCGCGCGAATGCCTCAACCGTATCGAATCGATGATCGCCATGGGCGGCTACTCGCTGCCGCAGCGCACGGTGCGCGAGATCGTCGTCGGCTCGATCGACGTGATCATCCAGGCGGCCCGCTTGCGCGACGGCTCACGCCGCATCACCCACATCACCGAAGTGGTCGGCATGGAAGGCGACGTCATCATCACCCAGGATCTTGTCCTCTACAACATCAAGGGCGAGGACTCGAGCGGCCGGCTGATCGGCGAACATGTGTCGACGGGCATCGGCCGCCCGCATTTCTGGGACCGCGCCCGCTATTATGGCGAGGAGCAGCGCCTCGCCACCGCGCTCGAGGCGATGGAGAAACGCGCTGACTAGAGCATTTTGCAGCCAAGTGGAACCAATTGGCGTCGCAGAAATGCGGCTAAAACAAACAGATAGCGCGGGGTGCCGACGTCTATTCAGCGCATCCCGCTCTAACGCATCTGGAGGTGTAGGGGCCCCGGTCGATGTTCGGAATTGACACCACCGTACTGGCTTTCATCGTGCTCGCCGGCTTCAGCGCCGGCGCGGTGGCCTACGCTTTCCTGTTCACGCGCATCGATAACGAAAAGCAGGCCGGCAAGCGGCTTCAGACCATCAAGACGGCCGAAACCGACCGGTCTGTGGTGAAAGCCACGCGCGACCGCGCCGCGGAAGCGGTCAAGCGGCGCAAAAACCTCCAGGACTCCCTCAGGCAGCTCGACGAGAAGCAGAAGACCAACGACCAAAACGTCAGGAAGCCGCCGCTGAAGGTTCAGATCCGTCAGGCCGGCATGCAGGTCCCGATCGAGCGCTTCTACATGTATTCGGCCGTCTGCGGCATCGTGCTGACAGGCTTTCTCTTTTTCGCCGGCGCGCCTTTGTGGGCGCTGCCCGGCGCGCTGCTGGCGGGCGGCCTCGGCCTGCCGCGCTGGTTTGTCTCCTTTCGCCGTACACGCCGCGTCAAGGCCTTCCTGGAAGAGTTCCCGAACGCGCTCGACATCATCGTGCGCGCGGTCAAGTCCGGCCTGCCGCTCAACGATGCGATCCGCCTGATCGCCAACGAATCGCCCGAACCGGTCCGATCCGAGTTCCGCCGCATCGTCGATTCCCAGCAGATGGGCATGTCGGTGCCTGACGCCGCCATGCGCATGTCCGAGACCATGCCATGCAGCGAGGCCGGTTTCTTCGGCATCGTCATCCAGATCCAGTCGCAGGCCGGCGGCAACCTGTCCGAGGCGCTGGGTAACCTTTCGCGCGTCCTGCGCGACCGCAAGAAGATGAAAGCCAAGGTCCAGGCGCTTTCGATGGAAGCCAAGGCATCCGCCGTCATCATCGGCGCCTTGCCCTTCGTCGTTGCCTTCCTCGTCTATCTGTCGAGCCCGAACTACATCATGCCGCTGTTCACCACCAATGTCGGCAACCTGATCCTCGGCTGCTCGGGTGTGTGGATGTCGATCGGCATCCTGGTGATGCGCAAGATGATGAACTTCGAAGTGTAGGGGCACGGAT
>NZ_RZTO01000164.1:0-9523 GCF_003997225.1 Mesorhizobium sp. M2C.T.Ca.TU.002.02.1.1 | reverse complement strand
GGCGTTGCTGATGTCGGCCGCGCCGTCGGCAGCTGGGGAATCTGCCTCGCCAGGGCCGGGCGATGACGCCACGCCAGCGGCAACGCCCGTCAGCGCCGGATCGCATGTCGTGAATGACGCACACACCGCGCCGCCCAAACCCGCGTCGCCCGCCAAGGCCGCCGGCATCTTCGCCTTGATCGTGTTGGCGTTCGGCTCGCTTACCGCCTGGGCCACGCATCTTCCCTGCAATCTCTTCGGAGTGTTCTGCCAATGATTGCCGTCATCATCCGCATCGCCCTGCGCTATTGCGCGGGCGTGCTTGTCGCGCGCGGCCTTCTGGGCGCCGACGACGCCTCGGCGTTCTCCGCCGATCCCGACATCCAGATGGCGCTGGAGACCGGCCTCGGTCTCGCCATCGCTGCCTCGGCCGAGTGGTGGCATCTGCTCGCGCGCCGGTTGGGCTGGGAGCACTGACCATGGAAAATCTGCAAGGTCTGCTCGCCGCCTGCATCGAAGCCGCCAGGCCGTATGTGATCGTGGGCGCCGCCTGCTTCATCGCCGGTCTTCTTATCGGAGCGCTGCTATGAGCGCGCTGCTGGCATGGCTTCTCACCAATTCGACAGTCCTGGCGATCGGTGCCGGCATTATCGGCGCGCTCGGCTGGGGGGGTCACCAGCGTCTTGCCGGCGCGCGGGCCGAGCGCGGCAAGCAGGCTGAAGCCGAGGCCGCGGCCCGGGATGTCGCCGACCAGGTCGACAACGACATCGGCGCCTTGCCGGCCGGCGCGGTCAGGAAGGAGTTGAAGTCATGGGCAAGGGACTGATTGTCGCCGCCATGGCCGCCGCGCTTGCCGGCTGCACGACGGCCAAAGGCGGCTTCTGCGCCGTCGCCTCGCCCGTGCGCCTTTCCACCAGGGCCGTCGAAATGCTCTCGGACCAGGAGGCGAGGGCGCTGCTTGCCCACAACCGCAAGGGCGAAAAACTCTGCGGCTGGAGGCCGTGATGCATGACATCTTCGATCTTCTGGGCATCAAGGGCCAGGTCGTGGCGGCGGGGCTCGCCGGCGGCGTGCTGAGGGCGCTGTCGCGCCATCGCTACAAGCTGCGCGAGATGATCGCCTCGCCCATCTGCGGCGCTTTGGCCGCCGCTTATCTGACATTGCCTGTCGTCGCCTGGGTTCGCGCAAGCGGCCTGCCGATCCCCGCCGCCGACGACACCACCACGCTCGCCGCAGCCTTCCTCATCGGAGTCTCGGCAATGTGGATCTCGGACATCGTGTTCGAGGTGGTGGTGCGAAGATTCAAACACACGCCGGATTCCTAAGCGCGGCCCAGGCGAAGCAGCACAGGCGTTAACCGACCGACCGTCGATGCCCGATATACGAGAACACTCGATCCCTGCGTCGGCATTCGCCCGTTCGAGCCGCTGGAAGAATCCAGGCGCAATGCCTATCTATGGAGCAATCCAAAGGAGGTACGACATGGCTTCTTCCACCGAGCGCGCTGTCCTTGCCGGCGGCTGCTTCTGGGGCATGCAGGATCTGATCCGGCGCTTGCCCGGCGTGATCTCGACGCGAGTGGGCTACAGCGGCGGCGATGTCGCCAACGCCACCTACCGCAACCACGGCACCCACGCCGAGGCAATCGAGATCATCTTCGACCCGGCCAGGACCAATTTCCGCACGCTTCTAGAGTTCTTCTTCCAGATCCACGATCCGACGACGAAGAACCGCCAGGGCAACGATATCGGCGCGAGCTATCGCTCGGCGATTTTCTACACCAGCGATGAACAGAAGCGGATCGCCGAGGACACGATAGCCGACGTCGACGCGTCGGGCCTATGGCCCGGCAAGGTCGTCACCGAGCTCGCCCCGGTCGGGCCCTTCTGGGAAGCTGAGCCCGAGCATCAGGACTATCTCGAGCGCTATCCCAACGGCTACACCTGTCATTTCGCGCGGCCGGGCTGGAAGCTTCCGGTCCGCCAACAGGCGGCCGCGTCATAATCTGGCCGTTTGAAATAGCCTTTACGCGCTTTGATCCGCCCGCCGTGCCGGAAGGCATGGCGGGCTTTTTTGCGTTCTGGCTTGCCGCCCGGAATGGGCAGGCTCAGCCCTTGGCGCGGCGGCCTTCGTGTTCGTGGCTGCCGATCCAGTGGGCGCGGATGCGGTCGCTGGCTTCGAGATAAGCCATGTCGATCAGGTAGGTCAGAAGCTTTTCGCCATCGGCCTCGGCCTTTTGGCGAAGTTCTCGCAAAATCCCTTGCGCAAACTGCAGGTTTTCCATTTTGCTAGGCTGGTCCATGGGTGCCCCCCAAATGTATGCGCGGTAAGTTTGGCTCACTATGCTTGTATGAAGATTGTGGCCCCGCTCGCGGCGAAGCTGTACTCGGTTGCACCGATGCCCGGTCAACGAACCCGTTGGACATTGAGCGGAAATGTCGATATTTTACGCGCCCAATCGGATAGCGACCATGCATGAAGACGAGGGCAGCACTCCTGACAAGTTGCAAGCCATGCTTGACGTGATTGCCAGGAGCGGGCTTTCGACCGAGGGCGGGCAGGCCGATTTCGGCCGGTTGAGGGCCGATGCCGCCAAGGCCGCCAGCGTGCTGATCGAATTTTACGGCGATGCGGCCCTGGAGCGGGCCAAACTCATCGAGCGCCGATCGCCCCAATCGTATTTCGCGCGCATGGTTACGGCTGAAGTCGGCAGGCGCCGCAGGGGCAGCTAGCCCTGAAACAATCTGCGAAAGCGGCCTCAGGACGATCTTCGCCTCCCCAGTCTTCCGTCAAGCCGCTGCTCGACCTCTTCCTCGATATTATCCAGAAGATAGGACATCAGGTCATGTCCAATCGATCGCGCTATGTCCTTGGCCTGCCCCACATGGTTGTGGATTTCGCGCAGCGCCTGCTCCTCGCACGCGGCATTGTTCGTCAGATCAATGAACCAGCCTGGATAAAGGGCTGCCTCGCCCACCCCGTCGACGTAACATTGGCCCACGGCCAGGATCTTCCGCAACCCCATCTTTTCGGAACGGACCCTGTAGACCTCCCTGAAGCCGGACCTGCGTTCCACGGCCTTGCGGATGGCCAGCCGAACCCTTGTGCGGTCGTCTTGATCGATGCTTTCCATGCATCGCTCCAGCGGCGCGCCGTGCGAGAATTCGTCAAGTGTCAAACCGAAATAGTCTGAAAGGTTAGCGTCGCCATAGATACGGTCGCGCTTGATGTCCCAGGTCCAGAACCCGTCGATCGGTGGATACCGCATATGCATGTTGCGGCCGTGTTCAGGCGCCAACGTCATGAAAACCGCCCCGTTCGGTTTCAAGATTCGGCAGCACTATGTAGCAAAAACGGGAAGAAACAAAGATGGCCTTTTGTACAGGGCCTAAAGTCATTGCGCCTGCCGATCGTGGCAATTTAAATGCCATGGTCGCTATAACCGGGAACAGAAGTGGTTAAAAAAATTTCTTGAGCCGAAAGAATTTTCACATCGATACTGCAACTTCAGCTTGTACTTCACGAGATAAGCACCGCAGATGGCGATGGAAGCAATATCAAGGGTTGTATTGCCGTGGGAAGCATGGTTAAAAACTCTTATATTGGTAAAGTGAGTAGAACTCTGTTGCGTGCTGTCGCCTGAAACCGCGCCGGCCACGACTCATGTTTCGCCACGTTTCAAAAATGCTAGCGGCAGCTGATTGGCCGTCAAACCGACCGCTGGTTGAAAAAAGCAAAACTTCGAGGAAAGTCCGCGCATATCAATCGACGGCCAAGCGCTTTCCCGGCTGCTCGTGGTCGACCGCTAGACTGAAGGTCATTGTCGTTCCGACCAAAGTCCACCAAGAGCCAGACCTAGGCTGACCTTTGTTGTGGCTCCGCGCCGCGTTCACCGCCTGCAGCCGAACCATCGGCGGCCCGGTCATGCTCGAACTGACGCGCCCCGGGCAGGGGTTGCAACCAGGGTTCGCGGCGTCCGATCCAGAGTTCGTAGCTCGGCACCAACCCTTCGGTTGGCGCAATGTCCAGACTGCCAATCGTGACCTCGGCCTCGCCATTGTCGACGAAGGGAACGCGGCTTCCGCAGCTGGGGCAAAAGCTTCGAGTGCCATAGCTGCTGGTGATGCCGGTGGTTTCGAACGCTCGCAACGGCCATACGGCGTAGGCATGGAAGGCAGATCCGCTCGTCTTGCGGCAGTCCTTGCAATGACAGAGGCCGACCCGGAGCGGATCGCCAGTGACGCGGAACTGCACGCCGCCACACAGGCAACTGCCGCTGCGCACGATTTCAGGCATTGCCGTTCCTCCTGCGGTTATGCACGGAGCCAAGTTTCTCTCACGCCCGGCAAGTCCCGCTGCTGGCTGCTAAAACCCGCATGAGCTTGTAATGGTTCCGCGCCGGTGCAAGGAGCAAGGGTCAGTCCGGAAGGTTGATCGGCTCTTGGCACCGATAGACGCGGCACTCGCCATCCTTGGTCGGAACCGTCGTCGAGATTGGCACTTCCGGCCAGTCGCACTCGTTGCCGAACTGGCGAACGAACCGGTCATAGGTGTTCGCACCCGTGGTCAAGACCGCGGCGTGATCGCTTCTGATCAGGGCCTGCGTCTGCGCGCAAGTCATCGCGCGCGTGTCTGGCCGGGCATAAGCTGCGCTCACGCTGCATAACACTGTGCCGGCCCACAATATTTTACCTGCGGTAGATGCGATCGACAGGGTTCTCATTCTCATGGCACACCGGCTTTTTGAAGTTTCCGGTTGCCGAATATGGATCGCGGCTAGAACACCGCAAGATATTTGAGCAGCGAAACGATTCCGATGATGATGACGATGATCTGCGCGATCTGGCGCGCGCGGGCGTCGAGCGGCAGACGTTGCACGAGATAGAGCACCAGGATCACCACCAGGAAGGTGATCAGTATGCCGGTAAGAACCGATGCGCCCATGTGGCTGTTTCCTTCCCAATGTTGCCCGGATAGGGCTGCCTCAAACGTTGCGGACGCGAGAATGGTTCCACGAAGGTGAAGTGGAACAGGAGACTTGGCGAACACGTCGTTCAGCAACTTCGAATATTAAGGATAGGAATATGAAGCACATGTTCAGCACCGCTGCTGTTATCGCCTCGATCGCCATCGCCATCGCGCTTATGTTTTTGGTCCCCATCAAACTTGACGCCAACCCTGGACAGCCGATGGTATCGTCTTACTCGGCCACTCCCGAGTAGAATCGGCCCGGAGGTGAGCGGAACATGCGCGCCGCTTGCGAGTTGACTTGGTCATAACGGCGCCGGGTTCGCGCTTAAGAAAGAGGAAAAGGCCATGGGTCTCGGCACAATTCTTATCATTATTCTTATCCTTGCTCTGCTTGGCGGCTTTAGCGGCTTAGGCGGGGGGCCATTCTACGGCACTGGCTACTATGGCGGCGGGGGTTTGGGGCTGGTTCTTGTAATTGTCATCATTCTGGTTGTGCTCGGACGGATTTGATAGCCGGCCCGGCAATTTAGCCAGCGCATCCTTTAGCTTGATTGCCAGCTGCTCCAGCGCGGAAAGCTTGAGCGACGAAATGTATCATCGTAGCCGAGTACGGCGCTTTGAGCGTCCCGCGCCGTAGCTGCCTCCTAGAAGCGGTGGTTAGGGCGCTTGCAGCCGACCGGCGACTCGCCGGGTCTCGCTAGCTCTCGCGCCCGCTGCATTCGAGGCAGACGATGCTGTGTCCCGGACAATTCAGCCGATGCGTACCTTCCGGGCAGCAATGGCCGTTCGAGCTCAGCCAGCGCGCGCAAACGAAAACCTTCTTGGCCCCGTGACAGCGGGAGCATTCCTGCGGACGCATCAATTCCTCCCCCGATGGGACGCGATGTTCCGCTTCAACGACCGTGTTCATCCGTTTAGTCCCCAACGCCTGGATTATCGGTCAGATATGTTAATTCATCATTCTTTACATTAGGGTTTATGAATATGGAACCGCGAAAACGTCATCGCACTTTCACGCGTTTGCACGCTTTCCCTTTGCCTCGCCCTTGCTAAAAGTGATGCGCGTCCATGCGCCGGCCGATTCCGGCGAGCAGGGCAGGCAACGGGAACCTTCTTTGCAATGACATGGACTGGTGCGGGCGCGCTTTTCATCCTGGTCGCCACTTATGCCGGTGTAGCTGTCGGCCGCATTCCTGGCCTGAGGCTCGACCGTGCCGGCATCGCGCTTCTCGGCGGCGCCGCCATGATCGCCATCGGCGCGATCAGCATCGAGGATGCCTACAAAGCCATCAATTTCGACACCATCACGCTGCTGCTCGGCATGATGATCGTGGTCGCGCATCTGAAGGTTTCGGGCGCGTTTCGGGCGCTTGGCGGCTTCGCCATCGAGCATGCCCATGCACCTTTCATGCTTTTGGTCATGGTGACGCTGTTGACCGGCGTGCTCTCGGCCTTCCTGGTCAACGACGCGATCTGCCTGGTGATGGCGCCGATCGTCGTCCACGTCACACGGGTCATCAACCGCAACCCGGTGCCTTACCTCATCGCCACCTGCACGGCCTCGAACTGCGGCAGCGTCGCCACCATCACCGGCAACCCGCAGAACATGGTGATCGGCGCGCTGTCGGGCATTTCCTATCCGGCCTTCACGCTGGCGCTGGCGCCGGTGGCGCTGTTCGGCCTGCTCTGCGTCATCGTCATCGTGCGTTATGTATACCGCGCCGAATTCTCCCGCCCCGCCGAACTCAGCCCGGAAGTCTATCGCGGCCGCATGCTGCCCGGGCAGGTGCTGAAGGCCACCGTCGTCTGCCTGCTGCTGGCGCTCGCCTTCTTTGCCGGTGTCCCCGTCGCCAAGGCGGCGCTGATTGCCGGCGCTTTCCTGTTGGTCACCCGGGCAATCAAGCCGCGGCGCATCTACCGCGAGATCGACGGGCCGCTGCTTTTCATGTTCGCCGGCCTGTTCGTGGTGGTGGCGGGCGCCGAGCGCACGCTGCTCACGCCCGATATGATCGCCTGGGCGAAGGATTTCGGCCTCGACGATGTCTGGCGGCTCTCCGGCTTCACCGCGGTGCTTTCCAACATCATGAGTAACGTGCCGGCGGTGCTGGCGCTCCGCCCCTTCATCCCGGGTCTGGAAAATCCGGAGCGCGCCTGGCTGGTCGTGGCGATGAGCTCGACGCTTGCCGGCAATTTCACGCTGCTCGGCTCGGTTGCCAACCTGATCGTGGCCGAGCAGGCCAAGGTGGCCGGCAAGGAGCTTTCCTTCTCCGCCTTCTTCAAGGTCGGCCTGCCGCTGACGTTGGTCACGCTTCTCGCCGGCACGGCCTGGCTGGCCTTATCCTGAAGATTGCCCCTCGGACCGCCACAGTCGAAGCGCCGGAAGCGTTACGCTCTAAGCTTCGTGTTTGCCCGCCATCCTCGCCCGGATCAGCGTCGCGGCGGCATGGCCGGCGGCGTTGACGTAGTCGGGATTGTGATGGATCAGCATGCTGGAAAAGGCGCCGTCCATCAGAAGCACAATCTCGCGCGCCAGCATCTTCGCTGCGCCGACATCGTGGCTTGAAAGAGCGCCGGCCAGCCATTTTTCGAAATTGGTCTTGTGGCGCGCGCCAGCCTTGACCGCTGGATGCCCGGGCATCGCCGCGAGCTCGGCCGCCGTGCGCAAGAACCCGCAGCCCTTCCATTTGGGGTGGCGGGCCACCCGTGCCAGATTGGTGAAGATCGCCTCGACCTTCTTGTCCGCGCCGCCCTCGGCTGCGTCGAACCAGCCGGCCATCTGCTCGAGATTGGGCTGGTCGCGGCCGTCGAGATAGGCTGCGATCAGATCGTCCTTGCTCTTGAAATGGTAATAGAGCGTGCGCTTGGTGAGCCCGGCTTTCTCAGCCACCGCGTCGACGCTGACGCGGCCGATGCCCTCGGCATAGAAGAGCTTGGTCGCCGCGTCGACGAGGCGTTTTCGCGTAGGGTTGGCTTTTTCGTTCATCACGTAAGTATACCGACTAGTGAATATACAAGCAACCACAAGTCTGCTCCTTATCGGCCGAACCGCCGGAAAGGAAAGGTCATGACCGAACTTGTGCTGAGCGAGACGCGCGACTGCGTCGCAATCCTCACTCTCAACCGTCCCGAAAAGCTGAACGCGTTGAATTATGCGCTGATCGACCGGCTACTGTCGCTTCTCGACCTGATCGAGACAGACGACGGCGTGCGCGCCGTCATTCTTACCGGGGCAGGGGAGCGCGCGTTCTCCGCCGGCGCCGATATCCACGAATTCTCGTTGAGCGTGGCCGAAGGCGCCGATGTCGCGCTGCGCGATTTCGTGACGCGCGGCCAGCGCCTGACGGCGCGGCTGGAAGCCTTTCGCAAGCCGGTCATCGCCGCCGTCAACGGCCTGGCTTTCGGCGGCGGCTGTGAGATCACCGAAGCGGTGCCGCTGGCGGTCGCCAGCGACCGCGCGCTGTTCGCCAAGCCGGAAATCAACCTCGCCATGCCGCCTACCTTCGGCGGTACGCAGCGCCTGCCGAGGCTTGCCGGGCGCAAGCGGGCGCTTGAACTGCTTTTGACCGGCGAGGCGTTCTCGCCGCACCGCGCCGTCGAGCTTGGCCTCGTCAATAAGGTGGTGCCGCATGCGGAGTTGATGCCGCAGGCACAAGATATCGCTCGGCGCGTCATTGGCCACTCGCCGGCTGCCGTCGCCGCTATCCTCACCTCGGTCGCCCGCGGCATCAATCACAGCATTGCCGAGGGCTTGCTGGTCGAGGCCGAGCAGTTCGCGCGTATGGCCCCCACGACCGACCTGCGCGAAGGCCTGAGTGCCTGGATCGAACGGCGCAAGCCGACCTATGACGGCACATGGACACATGTCACCCGGCCCGCCGAGACAAGAAGAGTGACGCGGCGGCTCGATCGAATGGCGAACGGGGAGATGACGGGTGAGCGGTCTGGCTCTACGCCACCGCTTTGAGCAGCGCCGGTGCCTGCACGCGCGCGGCCGCCACCAGCAGGTCGGTCTGGGTGATCAATCCGAGGATGTGCCGCTCGCTGTTGACGATCACCACGGCATGGCTGCGGCCGTCGGTCAGCACCGGCAGCAGGCTCATCGCCGGCGTGTCGGGCGAGGCTGTGCCGGCTTTCGACATCACCCCTTTCACGATGTCGGTCGCCCGTGTCAGCTCGCGCAAGCCAACAGCGCCGATGAGACGCCCGTTCGTGTCGACAACCGGCAGGGTGCGGATGTTGTGGTCGATCAGCTGTTTGCGCGCCTCGTCGACGGAGGCCGTCTCCATCACCGAGATCACATCGCGGGACATGATGTCCCGACAAAGCAGCGTGCGCTGCGAACGCACCATCGCCTGCAATTCGACCTGCCGCAGCAGGCGCTCGAGGTCGTCACGGTCGATGTCGAAGGTTTCGTCGAGCGCCAAGAGCGCGGCGTCGACATCCTCGGGCCGGAAGCCGACGCGCTCTGCCGGCGGCCGGTCGGCGGTGCCGTGCCCGCTGGCGGCGGGCACATGCACATGCGGATAGTTGCGCCGAGACAGCTTATGGAAGAGGAAGCCGAGCGCCACCAGGA
>NZ_RZTO01000163.1:0-9525 GCF_003997225.1 Mesorhizobium sp. M2C.T.Ca.TU.002.02.1.1 | reverse complement strand
CCGCGCAGCGGCTCGACGGCAGCTTCCCGGCCGAGATCGCGCCGCTGGCCAACGAGACCAATGCGCTGATCGAGAACAATCGGCGCATCGTCGAGCGCTCGCGCACCCAGGTCGGCAACCTTGCCCATTCGCTGAAGACGCCTTTGGCCGTTCTGATCAATGAGGGCCGCGCGCTCGGCGGTGCCAAGGGCCAGCTGATCGCCGATCAGGCGGCCTCCATGCAGAAACAGGTCGACCATTATCTGCAGCGCGCGCGTGTCGCCGCGCAGCGCGACAGCGTTGTCTTCCGCACGCCGGTTTCGCCGCTGGTCGAACGCATGGTGCGCGTGCTGCGCAAGCTCAACCCGCAAACGCGGCTGACGCTGTCCCTGCCGCCGGCCGAGATCGTCTTTGCCGGCGAGCGCGAGGATCTCGAGGAACTGCTCGGCAATCTGCTCGACAATGCGATGAAATGGGCAAAAAGCGCGGTTGCCGTGACGATCGCCACTATTTCGGGAAGCGGCAACCTGTTTGAAATCGTTATAGAGGATGACGGTCCGGGCATTCCCGAGGACAGCGCGCGAGAGGTGTTGAAGCGTGGCAAGAGACTGGACGAGACGAAGCCGGGAACAGGGCTTGGCCTTGCCATTGTCGCCGACCTCGTCAACGAGTATGGAGGCTCGCTGGCGCTGGAACGGTCCGGCATGGGGGGCTTGAGGGTGGTGGTGAGATTGCGGAGCCTTCAGTGATGTTTCTTATCGATTTGCGTGCGGCTGCCGACGGCCAAATTTCCGACAAATATCAACACTATGGCGATGACAACCTCCTGATGGCGCGCCCCCAGTCTATCCAGTTCCATCCCGCTGAAGAGAACCGGTTGTCGGCATGAAGATTCGCGTCGCGCTCGTTTCCGCCCTGCTCGCCGTTTCCGGCTGCACGACGTTGGGCAGGGGAGGGCCGACCTCTCCTGTCACGCCTGTTTCCACGCCGCCGACCGGCGGCAAGGTCTCGACCAGCATCGTCTCGGCCATGAATGGCGGGCTTATCGGCGGGTCGATCGGCTCGGGCCTCAGCGATGCCGAAAAGCGCAAGGGGCTGGAGGCGGAGTACAAGGCGCTGGAATACAACGCCAGCGGCCAGAAAGTGACGTGGAAGAGCGACAACGCCGCGCATTACGGCGAGGTCGTCGCCGCCCAGCCTTACCGGGTCGGCTCGCAGGATTGCCGCCAGTACACCCACACCGTCTACACCAGCGGCGCGGGCGTCACCGCGCGCGGCACCGCGTGCCGCAATGCCGACGGCAGCTGGACGCCGCTGACCTAAGGTAGGGGCAACAGCCGGCGCGATTTTTGATATCGATCAAGGCTGTGCGGCGCCTCTGCCGTCAAAGCGTCGCACGATGGTCGTGTTGGCAGGGCAGGACTCTGCCGTTATTGGAATAGGCATGCTGTTCTGGGTCATAGCCGCAATCCTCACGCTGGGCGCCAGCCTGGCGGTGCTGTTGCCGCTCACCGGCGGTATGAAGGGCGCGTCGCCGGCCGGCGATCACGATCTCGAAGTCTATCGCGACCAGCTTTCCGAGCTCGACCGCGACATGGCGCGCGGCCTGATCCAGCCCGGAGAGGCCGAGGAGGCGCGTGCCGAGATCGGCCGGCGCATCCTGCGTCTGGGCGCGGCTGCGCAGCCGGGCTCCCCCGCGCTCAAGCCATCGCACGGCGCCAGATGGGTCGCCAGCGTGGCCGTGCTTGTGGTTCCCCTGCTGAGCTGGGGGCTCTACGGCATGCTCGGCTCTCCCGATCTGCCGTCGCAGCCGCTGGCCGAGCGTCTGGCCAAGAACCCGGCCGATTCCTCGGTCGACGAACTGGTCGCCCGCGCCGAGGCCCATCTCGCCGCCAATCCGTCGGACGGCAAGGGCTGGGACGTGCTGGCGCCGATCTATCTTAGGCTGCAGCGCTTTCCTGACGCCGTGACCGCCTACCGCAACGCCATCCGCCTCGACGGCGACAGCGCCGTGCGCCAGTCTGGCCTCGGCGAGGCGATCGCCAGCGCCGCCGGCGGCATCGTTTCGGCGGACGCCCAAAAAGCCTTCGAGGCGGCCCTGAAGCTCGATCCGGCCAACGCCAAGGCCAATTTCTACTTGGGCGTCGGCCTCGCTCAGGAAGGCAAGAAGGCCGAAGCCGTCGCCGCCTGGCAAAAGATGCTCGCCCAGCTCGCGCCGGATTCGCCTTGGCGCAGCGCCGTCCAGCAGGCGCTTGACGAGGCCGGCGGGCCTGCTGTCGCCGACGCCACGCCGGCCAACGGCCCCGACGCGCAGCAGATGGAAGCCGCGCAGCAGATGTCGCCGCAGGACCGGCAGGCGATGATCGAGACCATGGTCGCGGGGTTGGACGACAAATTGAAGCAGAATCCCCGCGACGAGGAAGGATGGATGCGGCTCATCCGTTCCTATGTCGTGCTTGGCAAGGCCGACCAGGCGCGGGGCGCGCTCGGCCGCGCTGTCGCCGCCTTTGGCGCGGACAGCGAACAGGCCAAGAAATTCACCGCCTTCGCCGCCTCGCTCGGCGTGACGGCGACGGAGTAAGGCAATGACGCGCAAGCAGAAGCGGTTGTCGGTGATCGTGGCGGGCCTGGCTTTCCTCGGGGCCGCCGCGGGACTCACCTTCTACGCGCTCGGCCAGAAGGCGTCCTATTTCTACATGCCGGCCGAACTGGCCACGGCAAGCCTCCAGCCTGGGCAGCGCATCCGTCTTGGCGGCCTCGTCGAGAGCGGCACCGTGATGCGCGGCAACGGCGCAACCGTCGCTTTCTCGGTTACCGACACGCAGAAGTCGGTCAAGGTGACCTACACAGGTATCCTGCCCGATCTCTTCCGCGAGGGGCAGGGGGTCATCACCGAGGGCGCTTTCGGCCCGGATGGCGTTTTCGTCGCCGACAGCGTTCTGGCCAAGCATGACGAGCGCTATATGCCGAAGGAAGTCGCCGACGGGCTCAAGGCCAAGGGCGTCTGGGTGGAAGGCAAGAGCCAATAATGGTTGAGACCGGACATTTCGCCCTCGTGCTCGCCTTTGCGCTGTCGCTGGTGCAGATGCTGGTGCCGCTGGTCGGCGCCCGCACCGGCAACCAGCGGCTGATGGCGGTCGGCGGTCCAGTGACCGTCACCGGCTTCGCGCTCACCGCTCTGTCCTTCGCGGCCCTTGCGGGCGCCTATGCCGGTTCGGACTTCTCGGTGGCGAACGTGTGGGAGAATTCCCATTCGCTGCAGCCGATGATCTACAAGATCACCGGCACCTGGGGAAACCACGAAGGCTCGATGCTGCTGTGGGTGCTGATCCTGACCTTCTTCGGCACGCTTGTCGCCGTCTTCGGCAACAATTTGCCAGCAACGCTCAAGGCCAATGTACTGGCTGTGCAGGGCATGATCGGCGCCGCCTTCTTCCTGTTCATCCTGACGACGTCCAATCCGTTCATGCGCCTCAGCCCGGCGCCGGTCGAGGGGCGCGACCTCAACCCGGTCCTGCAGGACCTCGGCCTTGCCATCCATCCGCCGCTCCTCTACCTCGGCTATGTCGGCTTCTCGATCTGCTTCTCCTTCTCGGTCGCGGCGCTGATCGAAGGCCGCATCGACGCCTCCTGGGCGCGCTGGGTGCGGCCCTGGACGCTTGTCGCGTGGATGTTTTTGACCGGTGGAATCGCGATGGGTTCCTACTGGGCCTATTACGAGCTCGGCTGGGGCGGCTTCTGGTTCTGGGATCCGGTCGAGAACGCCTCCTTCATGCCCTGGCTCGCGGGCACCGCGCTGCTTCATTCGGCCATCGTCATGGAGAAGCGCTCGGCGCTGAAGATCTGGACGCTGCTCTTGGCCATCCTCACCTTCTCGCTGTCGCTGCTCGGCACCTTCCTGGTGCGTTCCGGCGTGCTTACCTCGGTGCACGCCTTCGCCACCGATCCGGCGCGCGGCGTCTTCATCCTGTGCATCCTGACTTTGTTCATCGGCGGCTCGCTGACGCTGTTTGCGCTGCGCGCTTCGCAACTGACGGCCGGCGGCCTGTTCCATCCGATCTCGCGCGAGGGCGCGCTGGTGCTGAACAACCTGTTCCTCACCACCGCCACGGCAACGGTGCTGGTCGGCACGCTCTACCCGCTGGCGCTTGAGGCGTTGACCGGCGGCAAGATCTCGGTCGGCGCCCCCTTCTTCGACCTGACCTTCGGCCCGCTGATGCTGCCGCTGCTTGCGATCGTGCCGTTCGGCCCGCTGCTCGCCTGGAAGCGCGGCGACGTCATTGCCGCTTCGCAGCGGCTGATGGCTGCTTTCGCCCTGGCGATCGCCGCGATGCTGGTCACCGGCCTGTTCATCGACGGCGCCTCGGTCTTTGCCGCCCTCGGCGTCGGCCTCGCCGTCTGGCTGGTCGCCGGCGCGCTGACCGACCTTGCCGTCAAATCCGGTTTCGGATCCGTGGCGCCGGCCGCCGTGCTTCGCCGCTTCGCCGGCCTGCCGCGCTCGGTCTTCGGCACGGCGCTTGCCCATCTCGGCCTTGGGCTGACCTTGCTCGGCATCGTCGGCACACTCTGCTTCGGCACGGAGAAGATCCTCACCATGCGTGCCGGCGAAACGGTGGAGCTCTCCGGCCACACGTTGCGCTTCGAGGGGCTCGTCCCACAGAAGGGTCCGAACTTCACCGAGGATCGCGGCCGCTTCCTTCTTATGAACTCCGACGGCAACGCCGATGGCGCGATCACATCGGCCAAACGTTTCTACCCGGCGCGCCAGATGGTGACGACCGAGTCCGGCATCAGGACGCTGGGCCTGAGCCAGCTCTATCTGTCGCTCGGCGACGAGAACAATGACGGCTCCGTCGTCGTGCGCCTCTGGTGGAAGCCGCTGGTGACGCTGATCTGGGGTGGCGGGCTGGTGATGATGGCGGGCGCCGCCATGTCGCTGCTCGACCGCCGCCTGCGTGTCGGCGCGCCGGCGAGGCGGCGCAAGCCGGCCGCCGCCTTGGCGACCCCGACATGAGGTTGAGATTCTCGCTCGCCTCGCTGGTCCTGCTGCTGGCGCTGGCCTTTGCCGGCGCGGCGCAGGCGGTGAAACCCGATGAAGTGTTGCAGGACCCGGCGCTGGAGGCGAGGGCGCGTGCGCTGTCGGAAGGCCTGCGCTGCATGGTCTGCCAGAACCAGTCGATCGACGAATCCGACGCCGATCTTGCTCGCGACCTGCGCGTCCTCGTGCGCCAGCGGCTGGTGGCCGGCGACACCGACCAGCAGGTAATGGACTATATCGTCTCGCGCTATGGCGAATTCGTCCTGCTCAAGCCGCGCTTCAGCCTGCGCAACGCGCTTCTGTGGGGCACGCCGGTGCTTCTGCTTCTGGCCGGCGGCCTGTTCATTGTGCTGAGCAGCCGCTCGCGCCGCCCGGCATCGTCGGCGCTTTCGGCCGAGGAGCAGGCGGCGCTCGATAAGATGCTCAGCGATTAACGCCATCACCGAGCCTGGTGATTGAGTGCAACCGCTTCTGCGGTCAGCCAACATTACAAAACTTTCATGTACCGGAAATGGCGCCGTAATGTGCGGCTCTCTAATCCTCTTGCCCGAGGATGCTTCGCCTGAGCGCATCCCTTCGAAAGAGGAAACGAAACCCCATGAATATTGCCCCCAATTCATATTCTCGCACCCGAAAGCGCCTGATGGCCGCCGTCGCTTCCCTGGCCGTTGTCGGCACGGTTGGCGCGGGCATGCTCGCAACCGGCACCGCCCCCGTGCTGGCCGATGCCGTGCGCGTCGAAGCTCCGCAGATGCCGAGTTTCGCCGATGTCGTCGAGCACGTCTCTCCGGCGGTTGTCAGCGTCAAGGTCAAGGCCAAGATCCAGCCGACCGCCGATGACGGCTCCGACGATCAGGACGGCTTCGACAACCTGCCCGACAATCCGCAGCTGCGCCGCTTCTTCAAGGAATTCCGCGGTTTCGGCGACCAGGGGGGCCAGTTCGGCATGCGTCGCTTCAATCACCGCGACCACGGCAATGGCCAGCCGCGTCCGATCGCTCAAGGGTCGGGCTTCTTCATCTCCGAGGACGGCTATCTCGTCACCAACAACCATGTCGTGTCGGAAGGCTCCGATTTCAGTGTCGTTACCAATGACGGCAAGGAGCTCGACGCCAAGCTGATCGGCACCGATCCGCGTACCGATCTTGCCGTGCTCAAGGTCGATGGCGGCGGCAACAAGTTCACCTATGTCGACTTCGCCGACGATTCCAAAGTCCGCATCGGTGACTGGGTGGTTGCCGTCGGCAATCCGTTCGGCCTTGGCGGCACCGTCACCGCCGGCATCGTCTCGGCCCGCGGCCGTGACATCGGCGCCGGCCCCTATGACGACTTCATCCAGATCGACGCTTCGGTCAACCGCGGCAATTCGGGCGGCCCGACCTTCAACCTCAACGGCCAGGTGATCGGCATCAACACCGCCATCTTCTCGCCCTCGGGCGGCAGCGTCGGCATCGCCTTCGACATCCCGGCCTCGACCGCCAAGCAGGTCGTCCAGGATCTGATGAAGAGCGGCTCGGTCCAGCGCGGCTGGCTCGGCGTCGAGATCCAGCCGGTCACCTCCGACATCGCCGAGTCGCTCGGCCTGAAGTCGGACAAGGGCGCGCTGGTGTCGAGCGCCCAGGATGGCGGGCCGGGCAAGAAGGCGGGCATCGTCGCCGGCGACGTCATCACCCAGGTCGACGGCAAGGATGTCGCCTCGCCGAAGGAACTCGCTCGCATGATCGGCGCGCTCGCGCCGGGCAAATCGGTCGACGTCACCGTCTGGCGCGGCGGCAAGGACGAGACCGTCAAGGTCGATCTCGGCACGCTGCCCGCGAGCGACAAGCAGGCCTCGAACGGCGACAACAACAAGCAGTCGGCGCCCGCCGCCAAGCCCGATACGCTCGCCGATCTCGGCCTGACCGTCACCAAGGCCGAAAACGGCAAGGGCCTCGTGGTCACCGACGTCGATCCCGACAGCGACGCGGCCGATCGCGGCATCCAGCCCGGCGACGTCATCACCTCGATCAACTCGAACGAGGTGAACACGACCGACGACGTCTCCAAGGCGATGACCGATGCCGCCAAGGCCGGCCGCAAGGCCGTGCTGATGCAGATCACCCGCGACGACTCGAACCGCTTCGTGGCGCTGCCGGTCGGCAAAGGCTGATCTTTAGGATCTCGACTTTTCCCTGCGGCGGTATCAACACCCCCGAGCCGCCGCCGGGAAAACATGGGGCCGAGCACGTAAGTCAGTCACCGTGTTTCGCTCCTGGCGGCAGCGGGTTTCCCATCACCCGCTGCCGCTTTAACTTGAAGGCATGAAGAATGGCTGCCCCTCAACCTTCCAGTGAAATCGCGTATAACGGTCCCATGAAGATTCTCGTCATGGAAGACGATCGCGAGGCGGCGGATTACTTGCAGAAAGCCTTTGCCGAAGCGGGCCACACCGCCCATGTCGCCGGCGACGGCGAGACCGGCTTCGCGCTCGCCGATGCCGGCGACTATGACGTGATGGTGGTCGACCGCCTTATGCCGCGCCGCGACGGCCTGTCGGTGATCGCCGCACTTCGCTCGCGCGGCAACACCACGCCGGTGCTGATCCTGTCCGCGCTGGGCGAGGTCGACGACCGCGTCACCGGCTTGCGCGCCGGCGGCGACGATTATCTCACCAAGCCCTACGCCTTTTCCGAATTGCTCGCCCGTGTCGAGGTGCTGAACCGCCGCGCCAGCGCGCGCGAATCCGAGACCGTCTACCGCGTCGGCGATCTCGAGCTGGACCGGCTGTCGCATTCGGTCAAGCGCGCAGGCCGCGAGATCACGCTGCAGCCGCGCGAGTTCCGCCTGCTCGAATATCTGATGCGCCATGCCGGCCAGGTGGTGACGCGCACCATGCTTCTGGAAAATGTCTGGGACTATCATTTCGATCCGCAGACCAACGTCATCGACGTCCATGTCTCGCGCCTGCGCGGCAAGATCGAAAAGGGCTTCGACAAGCCGATACTGCACACGATCCGCGGCGCCGGCTACATGCTGAAAGGCGGATAAGCATGATCCCGAAAAGTGGGAACCGGTTTTCGGAACAGATCATGCTGCAACAAGGGGTTAGATCAGGATGACGATTCGGAAAATCGTCGTCCTGGTCTAAGAGCCCACTATGGCGTTATCCCTGCCGGCCATCATGAAGACGACGGCGGCCCGGCTCTCGGCGCTCTATCTTCTGCTTTTCGCGCTCTGCGCGGTGCTGCTCGTTCTCTACATGACGTCGCTGTCGGCACGCATGCTGACCGCGCAGACGCAGGAGACCATCAACGACGAGGTGTTGGGGCTGGCCCGCGCCTATCAGCGCGGCGGCCTGCCGGTGCTGGTGCGCGTCGTCGAGGCCCGTTCGCGCCAGCCCGGCGCCAATCTTTATCTGATCGCCGACGCCAACGGCCAGATCCTGACCGGCAATGTGCAGAGCCTGGAGCCGGGGGTGATAGAGACCGAGGGCTGGACCACGCAGCCCTTCTCCTACCAGCGCTTCGGCGAGGGTGAGCTCGACCGGCTGCGCAGCGGCAATACGGATCAGCCCGGTCCTCAGGCCGGCGAAAGCAATCCGCAGTCGGAAGGCGCGAAGGGCCATAACGCCATCGCGCTGGTGCTGAGGTTGCCTAACCAGATGATCATGCTGGTCGGCCGCGACCTCGGCGAGCCGGAACGCTTCCGCGCCGTCATCAGCCGCGCGTTGACCCTGGCGCTGGGCATGATGGGGCTTGGCGGTATCCTGATCTGGTTCTTTGTCGGGCGCGCCGCGCTGAAGCGCATCGACAGCGTCTCGGACGCCAGCCGCCGCATCATGGGCGGCGATCTCAGCGGACGTCTGCCGGTCACCGGCGCCGGCGACGAATTCGACCGCCTGTCGGAAAACCTCAATGCGATGCTGGCCAGGATCGCCATGCTGAACGAGGGGTTGAAGCAGGTCTCCGACAACATCGCCCATGATCTCAAGACGCCGCTGACCAGGCTTCGCAACCGCGCCGAGGCGACGCTCGCCGGCAGGCACAAGACGCAGGATTACCGCCAGGCGCTGGAAGGCACGATCGCGGAATCCGACCAGCTCATCAAGACGTTCAACGCCATCCTGATGATCTCGCGCCTGGAGGCCGGCTATTCCTCGGAACAGACCGGCCCCGTCGATCTCGCGGCCACGGTCAGCGATGTCGTCGAGCTCTACGAGCCGGTGGCGGAGGAAGCCGGCGTCGCGCTGGAAACGACCGTGGCCGAGGCCTTCACGATCAACGGCAACCGCGAGCTGATCGGCCAGGCGCTTTCCAACATCGTCGACAACGCCATCAAATATTCGACGGACGCCGCCGAGGCGCCGAAAGTGCGTGTGGCGTTGGAGCGCCTCGGCAACGAAATCAAGCTCACCGTCACCGACAATGGCCACGGCATTCCCGACGATGCCGATCGCGCCCGCGCCACAGAGCGTTTCGTGCGCCTGGAAAAGAGCCGCTCGCAGCCGGGCTCGGGTCTCGGCCTCAGCC
>NZ_RZTO01000162.1:0-9583 GCF_003997225.1 Mesorhizobium sp. M2C.T.Ca.TU.002.02.1.1 | reverse complement strand
GCCATCCAGCGCAGGAAATCGGCGCGGCCGGGCGAGCCCGCCTCCGGCGCGAGGCCGGCCTGCGGATGACGTTCGGCGAGCAGGATGCAGATTGCAGCGGATTCGGTCAGCGAATGGCCGTCGGGCAGCATCAGCGCCGGCACCTGGTTCAGCGGGCTGATGGCGAGGAAGGCCGGATCGGGCGGATCTTTCTTGGGCACATCGATCTGTTCGAAGGGCACGCCGGCCATGGCAAGCGCCGCCTCGACGACGAAGCCGCCGCTGCCCGGGCGCGTGTAGAGCTTGTACATGAAATCCTCCCGCCGGCCGATTGGGCCGGCGGTGATATCAGCCGGAAGCCAAGCCTGGCTCAAGCCAATCGCCGCCTGCCACAAGCGCTTTTTGAACAGTCCAGTTCGAGGATCACCCGGAGAGTGCCGCTTATCCGCAAGCTCTTGAGATTGGCTGAGGCGTTCCCGCCTTCGTCATCCACGGGCGGAGCAAGGAGCGGAGCGACGCGCGCAGACCCGAGGATCCATTCCATGACATCGAAGCGCAGCAAGGGTGCAGAATTCTGCCCCGCTGCACCCTTCGATCAAGGTCACGGAATGGACCCCAGGGTCTCCGCGACGCCGCTTCGCGGCTGCTCCGCCCTGGGATGACGACCGCGAGGGGCCGCTGAAGCCACTCTCCGAGGTATGCGCGCCTAAGCCCCCAACCCATCGAACAGGATCGTCGAGAGATAGCGCTCGGCGAAGGAGGGGATGATGACGACGAGATTCTTGCCCTTGTTCTCCGGCCGCGAGCCGACGACGATGGCCGCCTGGAGCGCCGCGCCCGACGAGATGCCGGCCGGCACGCCTTCGAGGCGGGCGACGAGACGGGCATTGGCGACCGAATCCTCGTTCGACACCCTGACGACCTCGTCATAGATCGAGGTGTCGAGGATTTTCGGCGCGAAGCCGGCGCCGATGCCCTGGATCTTGTGCGGGCCGGGCTGGCCGCCCGACAGCACCGGCGAGGCCTCCGGCTCGACCGCCACGACCTGCAGCGAAGGCTTGCGCTTCTTCAGCACCTGGCCGACGCCGGTGATGGTGCCGCCGGTGCCGATGGCGGAAACGAAGATGTCGACCTCGCCATTGGTGTCGTTCCAGATCTCCTCGGCCGTGGTGCGGCGGTGGATTTCGGGATTGGCCGGATTCTCGAACTGCTGCGGGATGATGGCGTTGGGCAGCGTGGCGGCGAGCTCGTCGGCCTTGGCAATGGCGCCCTTCATGCCTTTCGGGCCCTCGGTCAGCACCAGCTCGGCGCCAAGCAGCGCCAGCATCTTGCGGCGCTCGACCGACATCGTCTCCGGCATGGTGAGGATCAGCTTGTAGCCCTTGGCAGCGGCGGCGAAGGCGAGCGCGATGCCGGTGTTGCCGGAGGTCGGCTCGATCAGCGTGGTCTTGCCGGGCGCGATCTTGCCGGCTTCCTCCAGCGCCTCGATCATGGCGACGCCGATACGGTCCTTGACCGAGGCGATGGGGTTGAAGAATTCGAGCTTGGCCAGGAGGTTGGCGACGATGCCCTTTTCCCTGGCGAACTTGTCCAGCCTGACAAGCGGCGTGTCGCCAATCGTCTCCGTGATCGAATTGTAGACGCGGCCGCGGCCGGGCACGCGCGCGGAGGTGACGGGCTTGTTCATTGGTTTCGCTCCCAGGACAATGGTACGGGCTGACAGAATAAGGCTTTCAGCCGCGCAAGATAGGCCGAGGCCGGAAAATATCCGAGTGGGGCGGTTGCTCAAAAGCGCCCGCGACCGGAAATGCATTTCCCGCCGCCAGCGGTTTCAGGAATGGTTTGGCTGAAATCGGAACTGTCACGCACCAAGGTCTGTTGAGATTCAGGGTCAGGCCGAGCCGAGAAGGGCGGATTCCGAGAACCGGAGCGGAGCGTACTTGAAGTACGTGAGCACCGGAAGCGCAGGAAGTCGTCCTTCGCAGGCCGGCCTCACCTGAATATCAACACACCTTATTGGCGGGCCGCGATCGCGGCCGCCGCCCCCATCATGAAGCCGGCGGCGGTGCGGTTCAGCGCCTTCAGCGCGCGCGGCGATTTCAGGAACCAGCGCGCCTTGGCCGCCAGCGCCAGGTAGGGCACCAGCACCACGAACAGAACCACCACGGTGAGCGTCGCGAGGACGGCATAGTCGGCGAGCGTGATCGTCTTCACGTCGACGATGGTCGGCGTGATGGCGAGATAGAAGATCATCGTCTTGGGATTGCCGAGCGTCACCGTCAGCCCGGCGATGAAGCTCGACACCAGCCCGCCCTTGGCCTTGCGCGCCTCGACGGTTTCGGGCGTGATGCCGCTGGTCCAGAAGCGCCAGGCGAGGAAGGCGAGATAGGCGACGCCGGCCCATTTGATGGCAAGGAAGACCATGCCGAAGGTCTGGGCGACAAAGGCGAGCCCAAGCACCACGGCGGTGAGATAGGTGAGGTCGCCGAGCATCAGGCCGAACGACATGGCAAGCGAGGAACGGAAGCCGGAACCGAGCGCGCGGGCGACCAGCGCCGTGACGCCGGGGCCCGGAATGGCGGCGGCGACGCCGAGGGCTGCGCTGTAAGCGAGGAAGCCGGTGAGTGTCATGGTTTGGGCCTGGGATCGGGACCGATGTCGAGCCGGGCTTCTATCACGATGCCAGTTCGGCGGTAATACCCTCGCGGAAGGACTCGTTGCGCCAGTTCGATGGAGTGCTCGTTCCCTGTTGGCAGTCCGTACACTGTGGAGATTGGCCGAAACGGCCCGGCCTCGTCATCCACGGGCGGAGCAAGGAGCGAAGCGACGCGCGCAGACCCGAGGATCCATGCCGTGACTTCGACGCGCCGCAACGGTGCAGAATTCTGCGCCGTTTGCATCCTTCGGCCAAGGTAACGGAATGGATTCTAGGGTCTGCGCGCGTCGCTTCGCTCCTTGCTCCGCCCTAGAATGACGAGGTTGGGAGGCTTCAGCCAATCGCCAGCGTTTGCGCTGACTTCATGGAATGAGCGGGAATGCCTTGTCCATAGACAAGCGGCAAGCCTTCCAGAGCCCCTGTGCCGAACACCTACCCGCCATGGGTAATGCGCCAGATCGTGCCGTTGCCGTCCTCGGTGAGGATCAGCGCGCCGTCCTTGGCCACGGCGACGCCGACCGGCCGGCCCCAGACCTCGTCGTCGGATAGGACGAAGCCGGTGGCGAAATCCTCATATTCGCCGGTCGGCTTGCCGTCCTTGAATTTCAGCCGCACCACCTTGTAGCCGGTGCGGACATTGCGGTTCCACGAACCGTGCAGCGCGACGAAGGCGTCGCCCTTATAATCAGCCGGAAAATTGCCGCCGTCGTAGAAGGCGATGTTGAGCGGCGCCGAATGCGCCTGCATCAGCACATCCGGAACGGTGACCTTGCCGGCGAGGTCGGGGCGCGCGCCCTCGTGGCGCGGGTCCTCATTGTCGCCGATATAGTACCAGGGCCAGCCATAGAAGGCGCCTTCCTTCACGGCGGTCGCGTATTCGAAAGGGGTGTTGTCGCCAAGCTCGTCGCGCTCGTTGACGACGCACCAGAGCGCGCCCGTCGCCGGCTGCACGGTCATGCCGGAGCAGTTGCGCAGGCCGGTGGCGACCGTCCTGCGGTTGTTGCCGTCTGGGTCGAAGGCCAGCACGTCGGCGCGGCCCTGTTCCGCGCCCCACGCCTCGCCCAGCGGCTGCGATTTCGCCCACGCCTCGACGCCGCCCTTCGGTCTGGCGCCGATATCCTCGGCGATGTTGGAGCCGGATCCGACCGACAGATAGAGCGTCTTGCCGTCGGGCGAGAAGGCGATGTCGCGCGTCCAGTGACGGCTGGCGGGGATTTTTGCGACGATGGTTTCCGGCTTGCCGGACGCTTCCAGGTCGCCGTCGCGATAGGGGAAGCGGACCACGCTGTCGCTGTTGGCGACATAGACCCATTGCGGCTTGCCGCCCGGCGGATAGAAGGCGATGCCGTAGGGCCGGGTCAGGCCCCTGGCGAAGATCGATTTCCGCGCGGGCTTGGCGCTGCCTTCCGCCAGGCGATAGACGCGGACCTGGTTCGCCCGGCTGTCGGCGACGAAGAGATCGCCATTCGGCGCCACGCGCACGACGCGGGGGCTGTCGATACCGGAAGCGACGAGCTCGGCGGAGAAGCCCGGCGGAAGCTTCGGCTTCGCACCCTCGGGGCGGTCGGTGACGCCGCCGCCACTGGCGGCGGACTCCGCCACATCGGGTTTCGGCTGATCCTGAGGCTTCAGCAGCCGGCGCACGCCCGGGCGGTCGGCCTTCCAGTCGCCGAAGGCCTTTTCACCGCTGAGCAGAGGCTGATCGGCCTGCTGCGCAAAGGCGCCGGTGGCAAAAACCAGCGCGAGGCCCGCGATCCGCATCATGCTGTTCTCCGTCGTCTGCCAACGCGCCTTATTCGATCAGGCGCCCAGAGACAGGACATATTGGGCAAGCGCTCGAAAAGAGAAGCTTGCGCGCGCGGATTTGTCGGAGCGCCGGCTCAGGCCTCTTCGGCATCCAGGTCGTCGTCGAGGCGCTTTTCCAGCTCGACGAGGTCGGCCGGCAAAGGCAGGCCCATGGCGCGCAGCTCCCGCAATTTCTCGCGCAGCTGCTCCTGGATCTCGTGCTCGTCCCCGGGCTGGTTGATCATTTCCTGGAGCAGGAGGTCGATCTGGGCCTTGATTGCTTCCAGCGCCATTTTTTTCTCCCTCTGCAGCTGCCGCGACCCTAGTGTGGCGAGATTCAGGTCAGGCCGAGTCGAGAACGGTGGCTTCTGAGAACCGGAGCGGAGCGTACTTAAAGTACGTGAGCACCGGAAGCGCAGGAAGCCGTCGTTCGCAGGCCGGCCTCACCTGAATATCGATACACCTAGCGGAGCATGCGCGAAATCAGCTGCGCCGTATAGTCGACCATCGGCACGATGCGGGCGTAATTCAGGCGCGTCGGGCCGATGACGCCAAGCGCTCCGACGACGCGGGCATCCTTGTCGCGATAGGGGGCGACGACCAGCGACGAGCCGGACAGCGAAAACAGCTTGTTCTCCGAGCCGATGAAGATGCGCACGCCCGGCCCTTCCTCGGCGAGGTCGAGGAGCTGCAGCAGCCCGTCCTGGGTTTCCAGGTCCTCGAACAGATGGCGGAGCAAATCGATGTCGGCCTGGGCGGTGACGTTCTCCAGGAGGTTGGCGCGGCCGCGCACGATGAGCCGCGCCGGCAGGCCGCTTTCGGCGCCGGCCCAGACCGCCAGCCCCTTCTCGACAAGGTCCTGCGACAGCGTGTCGAGGGCCGCGCGGGTCTCGTCCTTGATGCGGGCGATCTCGGTCCGCGCCTCGGCAAGCGTGCGGCCCCTGATATGGGCGTTGAGGAAGTTCGAGGCCTCATGCAGCTGCGACACGGTCGTGCCCGCCGGCAGGTCGATGACGCGGTTCTCGACGTCGCCGTTCTGCGACACCAGCACGGCAAGCGCCTTGGTCGGCTCGAGCTGGATGAATTCGATGTGCTTCAGCGCCACCTCGTTCTTGGAGGCCAGCACCAGGCCGGCTCCGCGCGACATGCCGGACAGCATCTGGCTGGCCTCGGTCAGCATATGCTCCAGCGTCGCGCCCGAGCCGGAGGCGCGCACCTGCGCCTCGATGATGCGGCGCTCCTCGTCGGAAAGGTCGCCGAGCTCCATGAAGGCGTCGACGAAGAAACGCAGCCCGGTCTGGGTAGGCAGCCGCCCGGCGGAAACATGCGGCGCGTAGATCAGGCCCAGATGCTCGAGGTCGCTCATCACATTGCGGATGGTGGCCGGCGACAGCGAGGACGGCAGGATGCGCGACAGGCTGCGCGAGCCGACCGGCTCGCCGTCGCGCAGATAGGAATCGACAATCCGCCGGAAGATATCGCGCGAGCGCATGTCAAGTGATTGAAGTACCGGCGACTAAGCCCGGGCGACTGCGATGTCGGATCGACTGGTTTGTTCATTCCGGCGAGAAACCTCCTTCCGAAAAGATATAGACTTAAGCCGCAGCGGCGCAACCCGGTGCCGCTTTTGCGGTCAGGGTCCCGTGTTTGCGATTACCCGGCCGTTTTCCTTTGCGCCGTGCTGCGCATGCGTCTACAAGCCGCCGACGAATCCGGGAAAGAACAGAAAGAGCCTCGATGCGCCCCTCCAAACGCCAAGCCGACGAAATGCGCGCCATCTCCTTCGAGCGCGGCGTGTCCAAGCATGCCGAAGGCTCGTGCCTGGTGAAGTTCGGCGACACGCATGTCTTGTGCACCGCGAGCCTAGAGGAAAAGGTGCCGGCCTGGATGCGCAATTCCGGCAAGGGCTGGGTGACTGCCGAATACGGCATGCTGCCGCGCTCGACCGGCGAACGCATGCGGCGCGAGGCCTCCGCCGGCAAGCAGGGCGGCCGCACGCTGGAGATCCAGCGGCTGATCGGCCGGAGCTTGCGCGCCGTGGTCGACCTGCAGGCGCTGGGCGAACAGCAGATCACCGTCGACTGCGACGTCATCCAGGCCGATGGCGGCACCCGCACCGCCTCGATCACCGGCGGCTGGGTGGCGCTGTACGACTGCCTGCGCTGGATGGAAGCGCGCCAGATGGTGAGCGTCGCCAAGGTGCTGAAGGACCATGTCGCGGCGATCTCCTGCGGCATCCATGACGGCCAGCCGGTCATCGATCTCGATTACCTCGAGGATTCCTCGGCCGGCACCGACGCCAATTTCGTCATGACCGGCAAGGGCGGCATCGTCGAGATCCAGGGCACCGCCGAGGGCGAGCCCTTCTCCGAGGAACAGTTCGCGGCGCTGATGGGGCTGGCGAAGAAGGGTATTTCGCGGCTGGTGAGCCTGCAGCAGATGGCGGTGGCGTAGGGTTCAGCAGGGAAGAACGAATGAGGTCGGCGATCCTTCACACCCCCCTCTGGCCTGCCGGCCATCTCCCCCGCAAGGGGGGAGATCGGGTGTCGCATCGGGTTTCGCCAACCACCAACGTTGCAGGAGATGCGGCGGCGCCAAAGCTGCTGATCTCCCCCCTTGCGGGGGAGATGCCCGGCAGGGCAGAGGGGGGTGCCTCGTGATACCCTCCGGGATCTTGGAATCAGCCCTCTACGTCACAGACTTGCATGCAGCTGAGACCTTCTATTCGGACGTTCTTGGACTTAAACTGCTCGGCAAGGTCGAAGGCCGCCACGTCTTCTTCCGCTGCGGCGACGGCGTGCTGCTGCTCTTCAACGCCGAGGCGACGAAGATCCCGCCGGCGCCTGACGCCAGGCTGAAAGTGCCGCCGCACGGCACGGCCGGCGAGGGGCATCTTTGCTTTGCGGCAACCGCCGAAGAGATCGCTGCGTGGCGCAAGCATCTCGCGGCGAACAACATCGCCATCGAAAGCGATTTCGAATGGCCGCAGGGCGGGCACTCGATCTATATCCGGGACCCGTCGGGCAATTCGATCGAGTTCGCCGAGCCAAGGATTTGGGGTTTCTGATGCATTCCTTGAACGGAAAGAAGATCGTCGTCGCGAGCCACAACGCGGGCAAGCTGCGCGAATTCGCCGACCTGATGGCGCCGTTCGGCTTCGAGGCGAAATCGGCCAAGGAATACGGCCTGCCCGAGCCGGACGAGACCGGCACCACCTTCGAGGAGAATGCCTATATCAAGGCATACGCCGCGGCCAAGGCCACCGGCCTGCCGGCGCTGTCGGACGATTCCGGACTCTGCGTCGACGCGCTCGACGGCGCGCCGGGCGTCTATACCGCCAATTGGGCCGAGAAGCCCGACGGAAGCCGGGATTTCGGCATGGCCATGCAGAAGACGGAAACAGCCTTGCAGGAAGCCGGCGCGACCGAGCCTTCGCAGCGCAGCGGCCGCTTCGTCGCCGTCATCTGCCTGGCCTTTCCGGACGGCGAGGCGGAATATTACCGCGGCGAGGCTGAAGGCAGGCTGGTGTGGCCGCCGCGCGGCACGCTCGGCTTCGGCTATGATCCGGTCTTTTTGCCCAACGGCTTCAACAAGACTTTTGGCGAGATGAGCGCGGAAGAAAAGCATGGCTGGAAGCCCGGCCAGGCGACGGCGCTTTCGCACCGCGCCCGCGCCTTCCAGAAATTCGCCGAGGCACGCCTCGACTTGGCCAGACTAGGATCGGCATGAGCGCGGTGACGATACCGCTCGACCGCAGCCCCGGCTTCGGCGTCTATATTCACTGGCCGTTCTGCGCGGCCAAGTGCCCTTACTGCGACTTCAACAGCCATGTCCGCCACCAGCCGGTCGACCAGGAACGCTTCGCCCGCGCCTTCGAGACCGAGCTCAAAACCATGCGCGACCGCACCGGGCCGCGCGAGGTGACCAGCATCTTCCTCGGCGGCGGCACGCCGTCGCTGATGAAGCCTGAAACCGTTGGCGCGGTGCTGGAGGCGGTGGCGAGGAACTGGACGGTGCCGGCCGGCATCGAGGTGACGCTGGAGGCCAATCCGTCCTCGGTCGAGGCCGAGCGCTTCCGCGGCTATCGCGCCGCCGGGGTCAACCGCGTCTCGCTCGGCGTGCAGGCGCTGAACGACAAGGACCTGCGCTTCCTCGGCCGGCTGCACAATGTCGAGGAGGCGCTGCACGCCATCGGCCTCGCGCGCGAGATCTTTCCGCGCCTGTCCTTCGACCTGATCTATGCGCGGCCGGGCCAGACGCCGGAGGCGTGGGGCGCGGAGCTGGAGCAGGCGATCGGCTATGCCGTCGACCACCTGTCGCTCTACCAGCTCACCATCGAGGAGGGCACGCCCTTCCACGCGCTTTACGCGGCGAAGAAATTCACGCTGCCCGACAACGACCACGCCGCCGACCTCTATGCGCTGACGCAGGAGGTGACGGCGGCGCATGGGCTGCCGGCCTATGAGATTTCCAACCACGCCCAGCCCGGCGCCGAGAGCCGGCACAACCTCACCTATTGGCGCTACGGCGAATATGTCGGGGTCGGTCCGGGCGCGCATGGCCGCTTCGTCGAGAACGGCCGCCGCACCGTGACGATAGCCGAAAGGATGCCTGAGACCTGGGCCAACCTGGTCGAGGCCAAGGGTCATGGCGTCACCGGCGGCGAGGTGCTGACCCGCGCCGAAGAAGCCGACGAGTTCCTGCTGATGGGCTTGCGGCTCGCCGAAGGCATCGACCTGCAGCGCTACGAGGCGCTGTCGGGGCGCGGCCTTTCGAGCGCGCGGCTTTCGGTGCTGCAGGAGGAGGGGCTGGTGGCGCCGGTCGGCAATGCCAGGCTGCGCGCCACGACTGCAGGGATGATCGTGCTCGATGCGGTGGTTGCTGATCTGGCGCGGTGACCACGCGCCTTCGTCATTCTCGGGCTTGACCCGAGAATCCATGCCGTGACCTATGCGAAGGGTCCGGCGGTCCAGAATTCTGCACCGTTGGCGGCGCTTCGATGTAACGGGATGGATTCCAGGGTCTGGGCGCGTCGCTTCGCGCCTTGCTCCGCCCTGGAATGACGAAGCGCGAGATGGCGAAGGTTGCTGGTTGCTCTAAGCGTCGTGCTTCTGGCGGTGCTTGCCGCGCTGCTTCTCGCCATGCGCCTCGCCGTCGCGGACC
>NZ_RZTO01000161.1:0-9647 GCF_003997225.1 Mesorhizobium sp. M2C.T.Ca.TU.002.02.1.1 | reverse complement strand
GTCCTGGCTCGCCAGCAGCCGCTTCTCGGCCTCGCGCACGGCGCGCATCACCGGCGTCCTGCCGTCGATATCCTTGTAGACGCCGACACCGAGATCGACTTTGCCGGGCCGTGGATCGTTGCGATAGAGGCCGATCAGGGCAAGGATCTTGTCGGCGGGCGCGGGCTGCAGGGTCTCGAACATCGATAAGGCTCCAATGGCGGCGGAGTGATACGCAAATCGATCCCGCCGCGCCAGCGGTTTCCGCTGTGCCGGCGACACGAAAAGAAATGCCGGGCAGGGGATTAAAATCCCTACATGCTCCGTAAACAGGGCATGAAACGGTCGATGGCACGCTTCGATATCGTCGGGCAGTTGGGGTCGCTGCGGCGCTACGCGCGCTCGCTGACGCGCGACGGCGCCGATGCCGAGGATCTCGTCCATGACGCGCTGGTGCGCGCCTACGAGCGACGCGCGACCTTTCGCTCGGGCGGCAATCTGCGCGCCTGGCTTCTGGCGATCGTGCACAACATCTTCATCGACCGCATGCGCTCGCGCCGCTCCGAGGCCGCGCGCATCGAACAGGCCGGCCTTGTCGCCGACCAGAGCATGCCGGCGTCGCAGGACCATTCGGTGCGCCTGTCGCAGGTCCGGGAGGCGTTTCTTTCGCTCCCCGAGGAACAGCGCTCGGCCCTCCACCTCGTCGCCATCGAAGGGCTGTCCTATCAGCAGGCCGCCGACGTCATCGGTATCCCGCTCGGAACCTTGATGTCGCGCATCGGCCGCGCGCGTGCCGCGCTGCGCGAAATGGAAGAGGGCACGGCACCGAAAGCCAGGCCTCACCTCAGGATCGTGGGAGACGATCAATGACCGCCATTGTCGACCCCGTAACCGATGCCGACCTCGACGCCTATGTCGACGACCAGTTGGATGTCGCCCGCCGCATCGAGGTCGAGGCGCACCTCGCCGCGCGCCCGGAAGCGGCGGCGCGCGTGATGTCCGATTTGAGGACGCGCGACGAACTGCGCGTCGCGCTTGCCGGACCGGCCGGCAGGGCGCGTCCGGCCACCACGGAAGCAGCGCGGCGGCTGGAAAGGGCGCTTGCCAGGGGACGTATCCTTGCCGTGCTGCAGCGGGCGGCGGCCGCGGCCGTGCTGGTCGCGGCTGGCTGGCTGGCCAACGGCGTCTTCGGACCGATCGCGGTGACCAAGGTGGTCGCCTCGACGCAGCCACCGGCCTATGTCGAGGATGCGGTCAGGGCGCACCGGACGACATTGGTGCGCGAGACAATGCCGTCGCAGGAAGAGGCGCCGGGCTACAATGCCGATGAGATCCGCGCCGCCACCGCAATCGTCATGCCGTCGCTGCCTGGCGACTGGAAGATCCGCGATGTCCAGGTCTATCCCTCGCAATTCGGGCCGAGCGTCGAGGTGGCGGTCGAGACCAAGGACCTCGGTCTTGTCTCGCTGTTCGCCATCAGGCCGGGCACGTTCGACGTGGTGAAACCGACGGTCGCGCCCTCCGGTGACATTTCAACCGCGTATTTCCAGATCGGCGAGGTCGCCTATGCGGTGGTCGGACGCGGCGACGCCGGCAATCTCGACCGCGCCGCCGAGAAACTCGCCAGAACCCTCTACTGAGAACCAAGGAGAACCAAATGAACAGCCCCAATCTCGGATACCGAATGGGCACCGGCGTCCAGGCCGGAGCCGTCTATGACGAGGGCCTGCGCAAGCATATGCTGCGCGTCTACAACTATATGGGCCTCGGCCTCGTCGTCACCGGCCTCGTCGCCTTCTTCGTGGCCTCGACGCCGGCGCTCTATGTGCCGATCTTCTCCAGCCCGCTGAAATGGGTGGTGATGCTGGCGCCGCTCGCCTTTGTCATGCTCTTCTCGTTCAAGATGCAGACCATGTCGGCCTCGGGCGCGCAGGCGATGTTCTGGGCCTTCTGCGCGGTCATGGGCCTGTCGCTCGCCTCCGTGTTCCTGGTCTTCACCTCGACCAGCATCGCGCGCACCTTCTTCATCGCCGCCACGATGTTCGGCGCCACCAGCCTTTACGGCTATACGACCAGGCGCGACCTGACGCAGTTCTCGTCCTTCCTGATCATGGGCCTGATCGGCGTGGTGATCGCGAGCCTGGTCAATTTGTTCCTCGGCTCGACCGCGCTGCAGTTCGCCATCTCGGTGATCGGCATCGCCGTCTTCGTCGGCCTCACCGCCTGGGACACGCAGACCATCAAGGAACAGTATGCGGAGAATTTCGACGCGGAATCGCAGCAGAAGCTCGCCGTCTTCGGTGCCTTCTCGCTCTATCTGAACTTCATCAACATCTTCCAGCTGCTCCTGAATTTCACCGGCGAGCGCGAATAAGCCGGACCGTAGCAGGCAACACTGCTGACCTCGGCATGGCCGGAGGGAAACCTCCGGCCATTTTCTTGTCGATTACGCACCAAGGCGTCCACGACCAAGGTGCGATCTGGCTGCCGCGCTTGAGTTCACGCGTGGCCTTTTGCTAGCCTGCCGGCCAGACCAGCCAGCCGCGAGGACGCAATGGAACAGCTGACGCTTCACGCTGACGGCATCTCGGCGACCATTGTCGGGCAGGGGGCCGAGCTTGTCTCGCTGCGCGATGGCGACGGCATCGAGCTTCTGTGGCAGGCCGGCCCTGCATGGCGCCGTCATTCGCCGGTCCTGTTCCCGATCGTCGGCCGGTTGAAGGGCGATCAGTTGCGGCACCGCGGCCAAACCTATCCGATGACGCAGCATGGCTTTGCTCGCGACAGGCGCTTTGCCTGGGCGGAGCAGGGGCCGGCTTCCTGCACATTGGTCCTGACGGATGACGCCGAGACCCGAACGCACTACCCCTTCGCCTTTCGCCTGGCCATCGGCTACGAGCTCAGCCCCCGGCAGCATGGCGTGACCTTCGAGGTCACCAACACCGGCGACCAGCCGCTGCCGGCCTCGATCGGCGCGCATCCGGCGTTCAACTGGCCGCTGCTGCCGGAACTGTCCAAGGAGGCCTATCGGCTGACGTTCACCGACAACGAGCCGGCGCCGGTGCGCCGCCTGAAGGATGGCCTGCTGCTGCCGGACCCGCAACCGACGCCCATCGAGGGAAAGACGCTGCCGCTTTCCGAAAAACTGTTCGTCGACGACGCTGTCATCCTCGACAAGCCCGTGAGCGGCAGCGTGCGCTACGCCGCCGGGCGCGGGCCGGCGGTCGAGATGTCGTGGCAGGGATTCAACGAGCTGGGTATCTGGTCCAAGCCCGGCGGCGCGCCGTTCCTGTGCATCGAACCCTGGCACGGCATCGCCAGTCCCGTCGATTTCGGCGGCGAGTTTGCCGACAAACCGGGTGTCATGTTGATCGAGCCGGGCGCCCGGCGCGTGCTGAGCTATCGGATTAGCCTCAGCCGGGACTCGTGAGGCATGGCATACGCCATCAAGGTCGAAATCAAGGATCCTCAGGCAGAGACATTCGTCTTCGCTGCCCAGAAAACGATGTATGGCGGCAAGCACATCGTCGAAGGCGACGTCGCCTTCCTGTTCGCCAGCGAGAACGAAGGCGGGCAGGGGCTTGTCGCGCGAGGTGTCGTGACATCCTCCGAGCCCGTCCCGAGACGCGCCGATCTCGAGCGGCAGACGCCGCGGGTCAGCGTTTGCGTCCATCGCACCGCCTTGGCGACAAGACGTTTGGGCCGCGGCGAGCTCAAGCGCCTCAAGGATTGGAAGGATGGCCGGCCCGAGACCGAGCTCAACTTCAAATTCTACCGCCAGGCGACGAACAAGATCGTCGGCCTCTCGGACGCGGCGGCGGCGTTTCTCGATGAGTTTTTCTAAAAAGAAAAGCCCGGCGCGAGCGCCGGGCCAATCCAAACCAGTTTGTCGAGCGGCTCAGTTGCCGAATTTGTAGCTCAGCCGCGCCATGACCGCATCGGCCCGGGCTTTGATCTTGAAAGTCTCCGGATTGTTGCCGTGCTCGCCGTTGTCATCATAGACATTCGGTCCCGTGCCGGTCTTGGATCCAAGATCGATATGCGTGTAGTCGATCCCGAGGATCAGCTTGTCGGTAAGGGCATAGTCGATACCCGCGCCTACAGCATAGCCATTTTGCCATCCGCTTTGGTCGTAGCTCACACCCCGGTTCGCATAACAACAGTCGTGGGCGTTGAAGCTGACTTCACCGCCAGCATAACCGCCCTTGGCATAGACCATGAAGCGATCGAAAGCATAGCCAACCCGACCAACCACCGTTGCGTAGTGCTTCAGCTTAGCGGTCTCGGTATCGCTGTCGGGGAAGTAAGGGCTGGTGATGGTCTTGTCGATTCCGGTGGCGGTCCAGGTCGCTTCCCCGCCGAAGACGATCTGGTTCCATTGGGACTGATAGCCTATGTGCGCGCCACCCGCGATATTTGTATCACTGAAACCGAAGTCTGAGCCTGGCCCTCCCGGAGTGATGATATCGGTGAAAAATCCACCATCCGGCTGCTGTATATCCGTAGCCTTGATGTGGCCATTGGCGACGCCGATATGCGCGCCGGCATAGAAGCCGCTCCAGTCATAGGCCGATCCGGCAACCGGGGCCGTCATGTCCGCGGCCGAGGCTGCGGTCGCGCTGAGTCCTGACAGCGCGGCAATTGCGATAAGTCTCTTCACTGATTCCTCCGATCCACCCAAATCCCATCGGTGATGTGACCATAGTCGAATATTTGAAAATAAAGTGTGACGATTTAGTCTCACTGCTATGAAAATCAACAGCTTAGGTAGTATAAAGTAAAAGATGGGTGGAGCCTGATTATACAATGCTTGCAGCGCCGATAAAAGGTGGTCAGTCGCCTTCGATTCAACAATACAACAAAGTAACATGAAGCAATGGATCGACCGGAACGTTGGAAATCCGATAGTCGCAGCGCGGGGGTCTTCTCAATTTTCTGCGAAACAGGTTCCGGCTTTCTGCAACCAGAAGGCGGTCGAGGAGCCAAATTCGTTCTGGGCTTGGGTAAGGGCAGTCCAAAGGGCCATCAGCCGGCTTGCCGAGTGACGGCGCCTATCACGTTGACGAGAAGTCGCGCCGCGGTCAGCGCCGACAGTTTGTCGATGTCGGCGGGCGGATAGAGCTCGACGAGGTCGAATCCCGCGATCCTCGCTCGCTTGCCGAGGCCGGCGATCAGGTCGATCGCTTGCGTGTACGTCAAGCCGCCGGGCGTACGCGCGGCCACGCCCGGCATGATCGATGGATCGAGGCTGTCGCAATCGAGGGTGACGACGACATGCGCGCCCTGCGGAATATGCAGAAGAGCGGCTTCGACGCCGTGGGCATGGACCTCGCGCGCGGTGACGAAGCGGCTGCCATAGCGCCGCGCCGCCTCGATTTCGCCGACGCGTGCGCTGCCGACGCTGCGCAGGCCGACCTGCACCATGCCGGCCACATGCGCCATCTCGCTCGCCCGGCGCATCGGGCTCGAATAGCCGTTACGCTCGCCATGCACCTCGTCGCGCCAGTCGATATGGGCGTCGATCTGCAGGATCCAGATTGGTCCGTGGCCGGCAAACCCAGCCAGGAACGGAATGACGACGGAATCGTCGCCGCCGAGCAGGATCGGCACGGCCGGCAGGGACAGAACCTCACGCGCCCTCGCCTCGATTCGGGCCCGATTGCCAGCATTGTCATGCATGGTGGTCGAGACATCGCCGGCGTCCACGCAACAGGCCGGTCCGCCATCAAACAGTGGGCCGCCGACGTCGAAGTCCCAGTGCTCCATCAGCGGGGTATCGTCCTGGCTGGCCGCGCGGATGACGCTGGCTGCCAAGGCATGGCCGCCGCTATCTTGGCCCGGATAGGTCGTGCCGTGACCGGCTCCGAAGATCACGGCGCGCAACGTGCGCCCGTCGGCGAGGCGGTCGGGAAGGCCGAGAAAGGAAGGCGAGGCAGTCATTTTCTGGGTGCTTTCATTGTTGCGCCGCGGCGCGATCGCAGCCTGGGGCAGGGTAGTTGCTTCGGCCCCGAGTTTTGCGACAATTCCCGTCTCGCGCAACACAGTGGGGCTACAGCGGTGAAAAGCGTTCTGATGCTGGCGGTTTGTGCTTTGCTCCTTGCCGCCTTGTCGCCGGCGGCGGCCGGGGAGAAACTACGTGCCTCGGACAAGGCAGCACTTGCCGAATGCCTGAAATATGTCGGCGATTTTCAAGGTGACGTTCCCGGCGTGAACGATACGCCGACGCCGGCCATCCATATCGACAACATGGTCAAGCTCGCCGGACACGAGCCTGCCTCGTGCATCAATTACGTGACCGAGCTGTGCTCCTTCGAGAGCGACGATGGCCGATCGCAGCTCGGATTGATCGATTGCGCCAACCGCGAGGTCAGTGTGTGGGAGGATCGTCTCAACACGACCTATGCGGCGCTGATGGCCAAGGCCCAGCCCAAGGCTCGCGACGGCTATCGCAAGATGCAGCGCGCCTGGATTGCCTACCGCGACGCGCGATGCGCGGCGGAAGCGTCCGCCGAAACCGTCAACACCGATCGCCAGAGCAACATCATGGTCAGCTGCGCGCTCGACGCGACGGCCAGGCAGGCGCTGATCCTCGATGATGAGCTGTCGGATCTGCAGTGATCGGGCTGCGATAGTTATTCGAGGTCGTATCGTTTTCCGGAGGTATGATGCCGAAGTTCTCATGGCGGGCAGGGCTCATTTTCGGACTCTGCGCCACGCCGGTGGCCTTGCTGCTAGCGCTCTTCTCCGCCGGATCCGGCCATGGCCACTGGGTGCTGGCGCGCGCGCTCTATCCGATACCCATGCTGGTGACACTGGTGACCGACAAAACTGTCACCAGCCTGTCCGTGGCGCTGGCTCTGGCACAGTTTCCTGCCTATGGAGTAATCGTTGCTCCAGGCGGCAGCATTCGATGGCTGACGCTCGTCCTCGTCCATCTCGTCGCAGTCGCAGCCGCCTTCAGCGGGGTTCTCGACTATTTCTAGGGGGATCGTAGCGGCGGCGGAACACGGATAACTTTGGCGGCAAAGGGCCTGATCCGGGCCTGAACAATAAGGCCTGCGGATGACGAAGCCTGAAAAACCCGTCGTGCACGTGGTCTTCAACATGTCGGCCGCCGGCAGCTTGCGGCACGCGCTCGCTCACATGGGGCGACACGAAACGGTCATCGGGCTGCCGGACGACCTCAGCTTTGGGCCTGTCGACCCTCCCGCGATCGATCTTCGCGCCCGTTGGATGGAAGACGTATTGGGCTTCGAAAGGCGTCCGGACCTCGAACAAGAGGCCGATCTTTTCTGGAGCCGCGCAACGGGCAGGGACATCGCGCCAGTCGCCTGGGTATGCCGGCGAAACGCCCTGGAGTTTGCCGGCTTCCTCGAGTTCGTTTGGCGGATCGGCGATCATCCGTCCGAGTGGTCGACATCACCGAGGTCGAATTCGCGGCCAAGCCCAATCGTTCCGAGTCCGCGACCTGGCGAGCAGGAGCCTTCGGGCTCGTGCCGTCAGACAGCATTGTCAGAGCACGGCTCTTGGAACGTCAGACGACGTTGACCGGACAGGAGCTGCAGGCTTATCGCGATTTGTGGAAAAAGCTTCGTACCGAGAACGCAGCTTTTCGCGTCGTGTCCGACCTTGGCCTTCATTCAGAGCCGATCACGTATTTCGATAGAGCGGTGGCGTCACAAGTGACGGAAGACTGGCAGAAATGCAATCACGTGGTCGGCAAAATCCTTGTCGCTCTGTGGGACGATGGCACTTACTGCGGAGATCTCACGCTCTGGTCGCGGGTCCAGGCGCTTGCGGATGGAGGTGTGTTTGAGATGAAAGGCGACGGCGCGCGAATGCGCGACAGCTTCGTGCGGTTGGCAAGCAGGGCTATGTGACATCGCGCTTTCGGCATCTCCGCTGCCATACGAAAAAGTCGCATAAGATAGATTATGGAACTGAAGTGCTAGGCGCCGGCCAGGGAATTGCCGCGACTTTCGCTATTGGCGACAAACTCTGTGGGCTGGCTGCCGGCGCCGCTTTCACGAAATTCGAGCTACCAGCCAAACGCACGAATGGCCGGCGCGGCACCGACTGAGCAGTTGCCGCTAGCGCTCTGATTTATAAGGAATTTCCACAATCATGCCGTCATAAGCCGGCGCCACATGCTCCGGTGTCTCGGCCGTCACGACGGCATAATCCAGCGGCACATGCATATGCGTCAGCACGGCATTCCTGGGCGCCAGCTTTTCGATCCACTCCAGCGCCTGGCCGAGCGACAGGTGGCTGGGATGGGTGTTGTACTGCAACGCGTCGATCACCAGCATATCGAGGCCGCCCAAACGCTCGACGGTGGCGTCCGGGAAGCCGCTGATATCCGGGCAATAGGCAAGCCCGCCGATGCGGAAGCCGAGCGAGATGATGTCGCCGTGGATCTGCGGCAGAGGCTCGAGGGTGAGGGCGCCCCCCTCGCCTTCGATCACGACCGGTTTCCGGTGGTCGATGATATGGGCGTCGACGATCGGCGGATAAGAGCTGCCGGGCGGCGTCTCGAAGCAATAGCCGAACGCCTGGCGCAGCCGCAGCATGGTCGGCTCGTCGGCATGGATATCGATGCGACGGCGTTGCTCGAGCACATAGCCGCGCAGATCGTCGATGCCGTGGATGTGGTCGGCATGCGGATGCGTGTAGACGACCGCGTCGAGGCGCTTGACGGAAGCGAGCAGCATCTGCTCGCGGAAATCCGGCCCGGTGTCGATGACGACCGTGGTGCGCGCGCCATTGGCGGCAACGCGCTCGACCAGCGCGGCCGTGCGCATGCGCCGGTTCCTCGGATTCTTGGGGTCGCAATTGCCCCAGTCGCCGGTGATGCGCGGCGTGCCGGGCGATGAGCCGCAGCCAAGAACGGTGAAGCGCAGCCGGTCGCTCATGCCTCAGCCCGCCGCCATGTCGGGACGCGGCATCTTGGTGAACAGCCGAAAGAAGTTCCTGGTGGTGATATCGGCGATTTCGGCTTCGCTGACGCCGATGGTTTCGGCAAGCACCTTCGCCGTATTCACCACATAGGCCGGCTCGTTGCGTTTTCCGCGATGCGGGATCGGCGCGAGGTAAGGCGCGTCTGTCTCGACCAGCAGCCTGTCGCGCGGGACGCCGGCGGCGATGGCACGCAGCTCGGCGGAATTCTTGAAGGTCAGGATGCCGGAGAAGGAGACGTAGCCGCCCAGCGCCACGCCGACTTCAGCCAGCCTTCGCCCGGACGAAAAACAATGCAGGATAAAGGGGAAGGCGCCCTTCCCTGTTTCCTCCTCGAGGATCGACGCCACGTCGTCGTCGGCATTGCGCGCATGGATGACCAGCGGCAGACCGGTCCGGCGCGCGGCCGCGATATGGGTGCGAAAACCTTGCGCCTGCGCATCGCGCGGCGCATGGTCGTAAAAATAGTCGAGGCCGGCTTCGCCGATCGCCACCACCTTGGGATGGTCGGAAAGCCGCACCAGCTCGTCGGCGGTCACGTCGAGCTCTTCCGCCGCCTGATGCGGATGGGTGCCGACCGAGCAATAGACCTCGTCGAAAGTCTCAGCGATTTCAAGGATCTGCTGAAATCGCCTCACCCGCGTCGAGATCGTGACCATGCGGCCCACCCCGGCGGCGAGAGCGCGGGCGACGATAGCCGCCCGCTCCTCGGC
>NZ_RZTO01000160.1:0-9676 GCF_003997225.1 Mesorhizobium sp. M2C.T.Ca.TU.002.02.1.1 | reverse complement strand
CAACGCCACCGCGCTCGCGAACGCCAAGCATGGCCCGGATCAACGCCTGCTCGCCATCCATGTCGAGATTGGAATTCGGCTCGTCGAGCACCACGAGGAACGGATCGCGATAGAGAGCGCGAGCGAGCGCAATGCGCTGGCGCTGGCCGGCCGACAGCGCCTCGCCGTGCTCGCCGATCTCGGTCTCGTAGCCCTGACGGAACCCCACGATCAGTTCGTGCGCGCCCGCGGCCTTGGCCGCAGCGATGATCGCATCCGCGTCGGCGTCCGGCTCGAAGCGGGCGATATTTTCGGCGACGGTGCCGGCAAACAGCTCCACATCCTGCGGCAGGTAGCCGATATGGCGACCGCGCTCTTGTGACGACCACTGGTCGAGATCGGCGCCGTCGAGTTTGACGCGCCCGCTTACGGGCTGCCAGGCCCCGACGAGCGCCCGCACCAGGGTGGATTTTCCCGAGCCGCTCGGGCCGATGATGCCCAACCCGTGACCCGCCTCCATGGCGAAGCTGGCATCCTGGACCAGCAGCCGCTGGGTTCCCGGGGCCACGATGGCGGCACCATGCATCATGACATTGGCGTTCGGCGCCGGCAGCAGCATCGGTTCGGCTTCGGCGGGCATGGCCGAAAGCACCCGGTTCAGCCGTTGCCAGCCCTGGCGAGCGCCGACGAACCCCTTCCAATTGGCGATCGCGAGATCGACCGGCGCCAGCGCGCGGCCGCTGATGATGGAAGCCGCGATGATGACGCCCGCCGTCGCCTGCTCCTCGATAACCAGCCAGGCGCCGATGCCGAGCATGGACGACTGCAGCAGCATGCGCAGCACTTTCGATACCGCGCCGAAACTGCCGGCAACGTCGCTCACCTTGCGCTGGTCGGCAATGTATTCGAGGTTGGCATCTTCCCAGCGTGCGGCAAGTCCGCCGGTCATGCCCATGGCGGCAACGACTTCCGCGTTGCGGTTTCCGGCCGCGATCAGCCCGCTACGCCGGTTTCCGCTCGAGGTTGCGGACGATACCGGTTCTCGCGTCAACCGCTCGGCAAGCAGGGTCAGCACGACCAGGACGATCGCCCCGAGCAGCGCGGTCACGCCAAGCACCCAGTGGAACATGAAGATGATGATCAGATAGACCGGCATCCATGGAAGGTCGAACAGCGCCGTCGGACCCATGCCGGACAGGAAGCCGCGCACGCTGTCGAGATCGCGCATAGGCTGCAGGCTGTCGCCCTCGCGCCCAGCCTTCAGCGGCAATCTCAGCATCGAGGTATAGACGCGGTGACCGAGAGCCTCGTCGAGGGCGCCGCCGATCCGTACCAGAACCCGCGTACGCACGAAATCGAGAAAGCCCTGCCCGCAATAGAGGATGACGAGCAGTATCGAAATACCGACGAGGGTCGGCAGACTGCGGCTCGGCAGCACGCGATCATAGATCTCGAGCATGTAGAGCGAGCCCGCGAGCATCAGCACGTTGAGCATGCCGCTGAACAGACCGACCGCGAGAAAGGCCGACCGGCAGCCGGCCAGCGCCGCGGCGAGCTCCGAACGAGCGGAGCCGGCCGGCCGGCGGCCGGCCGCTCTCGTCGACGGCTTGCGGCGGGTCACAGCGCCAGGGTGCATGGCGTCGACGGCGCTTTGTGCCGCGTCTTGCGCCACATCGCCGCGGGCGCGGAACATGGCCAGGAAACCGAAACCCGCCATCGCCGCCGCGACGAGCATCGAGCCTATCGATGCATGCCGGCCGGAGCCGAAGAGGAAAAACATGGCGACGCACGCGACGAGGATCAGGCCGACAAGCCTCACCTTCGCCTGCGCCGAACCAAAGGTTGTGCCCACCAAGCTTAGCGACGCGTTACTGAACCCCACAGCCACGACACGCCTTTCACATCCCTGGCGCGTCAGTGCCGCCGTCGGCATAGTGGCCGTACCAGACAGCCAACTACCCATGCCAAAGGTGCTGAGATCAGCGCCTACTCCTTAAAGGGAGGATTTGCATAGCGTCGAGCAAGCCGCATCAACTGCTCTGGCCGGCGAGTGGCGGCTCTCGACGGCTTACCCTTCAATGATGGCGGCGACGGCGGCGAAGTTGCCGCAATGCGATTCCTACCCCAGTAGCGCCGTACTCGTTGTTGCCGGTCAGGAGGTTGTTTACGCTACCTTTATATTAGCACATTATTAACTCTACCGGAGCGTGCGTCAACGGGCAACTCAATGAAGAGTTTGTGACACGCCTCAAATCTATGCATAAAAGGCAGCTACTCAGTATAAAGAATACTTCGCGTTATTCTTAGGTCTAGCTCAACCGAAGACCTATGCGCCGACCTATCGGACTTCGGTTGTCGGACCTCGGTCGCCATGGCGTGCGCCTGAGGGGATGTGGCGGGAGAGGCTTTCAGACCACTTTCTTCTTGCCCCGCTTGCCGCCATGCGCTTCCACGGCCTTCTCGACGGCGCGCTTCAGTTCGTCCTTGATCTCGACAGTTTCGGCCATCAGCGTCTCGATCTTGAGGAATTCGAGCACGCGGTATTTCGAGACATTCGGCCGGATCAGAATGTCCGGCGGGTGCTGCCTGAGCTTGTTGGCGATGATCGACTGCATCATCAGTTGCGTGGCGCCATACATCAGGTCGACGGTGGTCGGATGCCTGCGCTCGGCCTCGCTCGGCGCGCCGACGACATCGATGGCGATGATGATGTCGGCGTCCTTCTCGATAAGGTCGAAAGGCACGGGGTTGTAGATGCCGCCATCGATCAGCACGCGGCCCTGGCGCGTAACCGGGCGGAAGACAGCCGGGATGGCCGCCGAAGCGGCAAGCGCCGAATGCAGGTCGCCTTCGGTAAACACCGCAAGGCTGTGGCCGAAATAATCGGTCGCCGTCACCTTGAGCGGGATCTTCAGCGCCTCGAATGTCTGCGGGATCGCCTCGGGCAGGAAAGCCTTGAGAATGCGCTCGATGTTGAACTGGCTGACGCGGATGCCGCCCTGCATGGCCTCCGCGATCGTACCCGGCCGCGAGCGCCACATGCGCGCCGCCACTTCGGCTCGGCTGCCGAGGATCGACCGGGCATAATCGTGAATCTCAACACCCTTCATGCCCGACGCCATGCCGGCGCCCATGATGGCGCCGATCGACGAGCCGGCAATCGCCGCCGGCTTGATGCCAAGCTCGTCGAGAGCCTCGATGATATGGATATGCGCAAGACCGCGCGCGCCGCCGCCGCCGAAGGCCACCCCGAAGGTCGGGCTCATCCCTTGCCGCCTCCCGCAACCAGCACCAGCGGCGGCCCGATCACCATCACCGCGGGGTCGGCCGACAGCAGCTTCTTCGCCGCCGCCTTGACGTCGGCCAGCGTCACAGCGTTGATGAGAGCCGCGCGGCGCTTGATGTAATCGATGCCGAGATTGTCGAGCTGCAGCTCCACCAGCGTCGCGGCGATGGAGCTGGAGGAATCCAGATTGTTGATGGCGTAGGCGCCGATCATGTATTTCTTGGTCGCCGCGAGTTCCTCCTCGGTGGGGCCGTTCTCGGCCATGTCCTTCACCACCTGGCGCACGATCGAAAGCGTTTGGGCCGCGCGGTCGGAACGCGTCGCCGTCGTCACCAGCAGCGCGTTGGAATGCTCGTGATCGACGAGATCGGAGCTGACGCTATAGGCAAGGCCGCGCTTCTCGCGCACCTGCTCGTAAAGGCGCGAGGTGAATGTCGAGCCGCCGAGAATCTCGTTCATCAGCACGGCGGCGTAGAAATCGGGATCGCTGCGCTTCACGCCCGGCCAGGCAAGCTGCAGGGAGGTCTGCGGCAAGTCGTAATTCACTTCGAGCTGCTGGCCGAGCCTGGGCTTGATGTCGGCAACCGGCGCCAGCGCCTGCTTGTCCGGCAGGTCGCCGAACACCTCGTCAAGCCTGCCGCTCAACGTGGCGGCGTCGATATCGCCCACCACCGTCACATGCAGTCCGCCGCGGGCGAAATTCGCCTTGTGGAAGGCCCTGAGGTCGTCGGCAGTGATGGTGGCGAGGCTGTCCTTGTTGCCTTCGTCCGGCCGTGCATAAGGGTGCTGGCCATAGATCGCGCGCAGCCAGCGCTGCTGGCCGATCGTATTTGGGTCCCGCTCATTGGCGAGGATGCCGGACAGTATCTGGGCGCGGATGCGGTCGATCGGCGCCGGATCGAAGCGTGGGCTGTTCACCGCCAGCCTCAGCAGGCCAAAAGCCTCGTCCTTCTGGTCGGACAACATGCGCATCGAGCCATAGGTGCCATCGCGCGCCGCCTGAAAACTCATCTCGGCGCCCGCATCGTCGAGCTTCAGCTGGAAGGCCTCGCTGTCGAGGTCGCCGGCGCCCTCGTCGAACAGCCCGGTCATCAGGTTGACGAGGCCTTCCTTGCCGGCCGGGTCCTGCGCCGTGCCGCCGTCGAAGACGAAACGGATCGCAATCAGCGGGATCGAATGGTCTTCCACCAGCCAGGCGGTGACGCCCTTCTTCGACTTCACCTCCTGGATGTTCATCTCGGCGCGCGCGGCAAGCACCGGCAAAAGCAAGAAGAACAGGGCGAAGCAAAGGGTGACGACGGCGCGGTAGATGCGCCCTCCTTCTCCCCTTGTGGGAGAAGGTGTCGCCAAAGGCGACGGATGAGGGGTGTTCCAGCGAAGTGAGACGTTGCGTTCCCTGGAGCACCCCTCATCCGTCTCGGCGCTGCGCGCCGATCCACCTTCTCCCACAAGGGGAGAAGGGAAGTTGCTGGCATGTCCCATGCTCATCATCAATTCCCCGCCTGCTGCTGCGGCAACAGATAGCCGGTGGTGGAGCGATCGAGCACCAGGTAGCGGGCGGCGACGGCCTTGACCTCATCGGCAGTTACCTTGCGGATGCGGTCCGGCCATTCCTGGACGTCCTTGACGTTGCCGCCGGTGGCAAGCGTCGAGCCATACATGTTGGCCATGTCGTCCTGCTTGTCGCGCGCAAAGATCATCGAGCGCACATAGCGGGTCTTGGCTCGCTCCAGCTCATCGTCGCTCACGCCGTCCTTGACGATGCGGGCGATCTCGGCATCGACCGCCGCCTCGACATCGGCAAGCTTGGCATCGCCGCGTGGGGCGCCATAGACGGTGAAGTTGGTGGCGTCGAGCATGGTGCCCTGGAAGTAGGCGCCGACCTCGGAAGCGATACCCTGCTTGACGACGAGCTGCTGGTACAGCCTGCTGCGGTTGTCGCCGCCGAGGATCTCGGCAAGCAGGTCGAGCGCCTCGGCTTCGCCGGGCCTGGCCGTGTGATAGGACGGCACGACCCATTGCGTCGAAAAGTTCGGCACAGAGACGCGCGCGTCGGTCAGCGTCACCGTGCGCTTCGTGTTCTGCTCGGGCTCGACGGGGCGGATGCGCGGCCTGAGGTCCGGGCCGCGGGCGACTTTGCCGTAGGTCCTTTCGGCCATTGCCTTCACCGCGTCGGGATCGACGTCGCCCGCCACCACCAGCACGGCGTTGTTCGGCCGGTAGTACGCGTTGTAGAAGGCTGTCGCGTCCGGACGGTTCAATTCTTCCATCTCCTGCATCCAGCCGATCACCGGAATGCGGTATGGCTGGTTCTGCCAGAGAGTCGCGTCGACCTCCTCGTCGAGCACCGCCTGAGGATTGCTGTCGATGCGCGAGCGGCGCTCCTCCAGGATCACGTCGCGCTCGGTCTTGATGACATCGTCGGTCAGGATGAGGTTGCGCATGCGATCGGCCTCGAAGCCCATCATCTGCTCAAGCGCCGAAGGCGGCACCGTCTCGTGGAAGGCGGTGTAGTCATAGGAGGTGAAAGCGTTGTTGGAGCCGCCGATCTCGGCCACGGCGCGGTCGAACTCGCCGGCGGCATGGTTGGTCGTGGCCTTGAACATCAGGTGCTCGAAGAAATGCGCGATGCCGGATTTGCCGGGCGGCTCGTCGGCGCTGCCGATCTTGTACCAGACCATATGCGTGACGATCGGGGCGCGGTGGTCGGGGATGACGACCACCTCCATACCGTTGTCGAGCAGGAAATCCTTGACCTCGCCGTCGTCGGCAGCGCGAGCCGGAGCCGCGGCGAGCGCCAGCGTGCCGACAAGAAGCGCCGCTCGCAGCCCAATCCCCGTTGGTGTCATCAAGATCTCCGGTTCCGGTTGCGCGACGATAGGCAAGGTTCGCCGGCGAGGCAAAGTGAATTGTTCGGCATTTTCGAGGCGAGGCTAGTCGGCTTCGATGAAGCGGATAACCGTTTCGCCGTAACTGCGCTCGTCCATGACGGAATAACCGGCGCCCGGTTCGAACGGCGCCGAGGCAGCCTCCTCCACGACGCAGAGCGCGCCAGGCAGAAGCCAGCCGCCGGCCTTGGCCGAGCGCAGCGCGCGCTCGCCGAGCCCCTTGCCGTAGGGCGGATCGGCAAAGACCAGCCCGAAGGGCGAGATCGTGCCGGCTTCGCCGAGATGCGTGGCGTCGCGGCGAAAGATCTTGGTGCGGCCAGTGAGGCCATAGGCCTCGACATTCTCGCGGATCAGACCCCGCCCCTCCGTCGATTCCTCGATGAAGACGCAGTAGGAGGCTCCGCGCGACAGCGCCTCGAGCCCGAGCGCGCCCGTGCCGGCGAAGAGATCGAGCACGCGGCCGCCTTCGAGCTTTTCAGCGTAGCGATGCGCCAGGACATTGAACACCGCCTCGCGGGTGCGATCGGTGGTCGGGCGGATGGCATTGCTTTTCGGCGTCGCCAGCGGACGCCCGCGGAACTCACCGCCGACGATCCGCATCGCCGCCCCTCTTCGGACCGCGCGGCCTATGACCGCCATCGCCTTCAGGCCGCTCGCCGCGCGGCTTGCCGAACGGCTTTGCGCCTGGCTTACCCTTGCCGCCCGGCTTGTAGGACGCCTTGCGCGCCTTCGCCTCGGCGGCCCTGGCGGCATCGGCCTCCGCCCTGCCCTTGCCGATCGGCCTGGCGCCCGGCGCCATCCAGACATTGGCCTTGCGCTGGCCCGGCGGGTCGATCGGCCGCTGCTCGCGTTCGGATTTCTTGCCGCCGAAGCGGGGCTTGTCGCCGAACCCGCCGCGCGGCTTATCCCCGAAGCCGCCGCGCTCGCCAAACGCCCTATCCGGTTTTGTCGAAAGCTTGCTCAGTGCCTCGTCGCGGCTGCCTTCGCGGCGCTTGCGCGCCTTGATCAGGCCGCCCTCGCCGATCGGTGGGCGGGGGCTGTCACGCGTGAATTTCAGCCTATCAGCTTCTTCGCGGCGCGGACCGCTGCCGCGCACCGGTTTGTTGGAAAACGGCTTCTGGATCTCGGCATCGAAATTGGCGCCGGATTCCTCGATCAGCCGCTCGCCGAGCTGTTCGCGCAGCACGCGGCCCTTGATCTCGAGCACATGGCCTTCCGGCAGATCCTCGAGTTGGAACGGCCCGTAGGAGATGCGGATCAGCCGCGTCACCTCGAGGCCAAGCGCGCCGAGGATGTTCTTCACCTCGCGGTTCTTGCCTTCGCGCAAGCCGAGCGTCAGCCAGGCATTGGTGCCCTGCTCGCGGTCGAGCGAGGCCTCGATCGAGCCGTAGAAGACGCCGTCGACGGCAATGCCGTCGCGCAGGCCGGCCAGCGCGCTCTCCTCGACCTTGCCGTGGACGCGCGCGCGGTAGCGCCGCAGCCAACCGGTGGCCGGCAGCTCGAGCACCCGCGACAGGCCGCCGTCATTGGTCAAAAGCAGCAAGCCCTCGGTGTTGATGTCGAGCCGGCCGATGGTCATCAGCCGCGGCAGGTCGGATGGCAGCACGTCGAAGACGGTCTTGCGGCCTTCCGGATCGCGGTTGGTGGTGACGACGCCCGCCGGCTTATGGAACAGGAAGAGACGCGTGCGCTCGATCGGCGGAATCTCGGTGCCGTCGAGATGGATGACGTCGTTGGCGCTGACGTTGAAGGCGGGCGAGTCCAGCACCTTGCCGTTGACCTTGACGCGGCCCGCCGCGATCAGTTCCTCGGCGTCGCGGCGCGAGGCGATGCCGGCGCGCGCCAGCCGCTTGGCGATGCGCTCGCCGCTCTCCGGCATGGCTTCCGAGGGACGCGGTCGTGGCTTGAAGCCGCCTTCCGGTTTTCCACCGGCTCCGCGTGAACGATCGCCGAAGTCTCGTTTCGGCCGGTCGGCGAAATCGCGTTTGGGACGATCGCCGAACTCGCGCTTGGGGCGGTCGAAACGGCGCTCGCCCCGCTTGCCTTCGGCGGCCGCCGGCCGGTCGCCACGCGGTGTGTAGGGCTTGCGGCCCTCACGCTTCTCGAAGGGCGCGCCGTCGCGCGGCGAAGCTTTGCGGAACGGCCTGTCGCCACGCTCCCCGCCTTCACTCTGTTCACGCGGCTTGTGGCTGCGCTTGAAATCGCGGCGCTCGCCCTCGCCGGCCATCGGCCGGTCGCCGCGCGGTGTGTACGGCTTGCCTTCCGGGCGCGGGCCTTTGCGGAAAGGTCTTTCACCTCGCTCCGCTCCCTCGCCCGTCTCACGCGGCTTGTAGCGCTTGAAGTCGCGCCCGCCTTCGGCGGCCATCGGCCGCTCACGCTTGGCGAACGGCTTCTTGGCACCGAAACCCGGCTTGCCGCCGCGCTGGCCGGCCGGTTTCGAGCCGCCCTTGCGCGGTCCGCGTGAAGATTTCTTGTCGTCGTCCATTACTTTGCTCGTCTTCGCCTGCTACGGCGCCGCGCGCCCTTTCGGACGCCCAACGCAGGCAGTGTCATTCTTGATTTTGCGCATCCAGTCGCGCGACAAAAACCGATTCCGGTTTTCAAGGTCTCGCGCTAGATAACAGGATCACTCTCGGGTGGCGAGAAGTAATCGGAATGGAAACCGCTTGAAACGACCCGATTTCATGGCCTTGGCGCTTGAAGAGGCCAAGGCGGCGGCGAACCGCGGCGAAGTGCCGGTCGGCGCTGTTATCGCCAGCGGCAGCACCCTGGTCGCAAAAGCCGGCAACCGTACGCGTGAACTCTCTGACCCAACCGCGCATGCCGAGATGCTGGCGATCCGCGAGGCCTGCCGAAAGCTCACCAGCGAGCGGCTGACGGGCCACGACCTCTATGTGACGCTGGAGCCATGCACGATGTGCGCCGGCGCGATCTCCTTCGCCCGGCTGCGGCGGCTCTATTTCGGCGCTGCCGACGAAAAAGGCGGCGCGGTGATCAACGGCGTGCGCTTCTTCGCCTCGCCCACCTGCCACCACACGCCGGACATCTATCCCGGGCTCGGCGAGAGCGACGCCACCCTCATCCTCAAGGATTTCTTTCGCGAAAAACGGAATGGCGGTGAATGGTGAAAATTGGCGAGCAGTGAGTAGTGGGTAGCTATCTATTCGCTACAGACCCAGCCAGTCGAACCAGCCGCCCTTCTTGCCTTCCGCCTGCGCCTTGAGGCGGCGCTCCTTCTTGTACTCGTCCTCGCCAAGCTCGTTCTGCGGCGCCGTCGTGGCGGCCTGGCGATAAGCGAGCGGCGGCTCGCTCAGATATTTGCGAACGGTCGGGTCGCCCTGCTTCTGTTCGGCAAGGTTGCGCTGAATCGCGGCCTTGCGGGCGTCACTGTTGGAATCGTCCGGCGTCCAGCGCGGCGGATGGCTGGAGCCCGATTCGGCCAACGCCTTCTTCACCGCCTCGGGATCGGTCTGGATGTCCTCGACCGCTTCCGGCTGGTAGTTCGGATCGTTCTGGTGCGCGG
>NZ_RZTO01000015.1:0-20784 GCF_003997225.1 Mesorhizobium sp. M2C.T.Ca.TU.002.02.1.1 | reverse complement strand
CAGCACGCTCTGCTTCATCGACATGCCGGCGCCGCCGACCAATGTCGCCAACCCGACGGGAAGCGTGCGGGTTTCGTCGGAATTGGTGGCGATGAGCGGCCAGAAGAAGTTGTTCCAGCTGGCGACGAAGGTGAAGATCGCGACGGTGGCAAGTCCCGGCTTGGTCAGCGGCAAGAGGATGCGCCAGAAGAAGCCGAAACGGCCGCAGCCGTCCATGATGGCGGCGTCCTCCAGCTCCCGCGGCACGGCCTGGAAGAACTGGGTGAGCAGGAAGACGCCGAAGGCATTGGCCGACGCCGGCACGGTCAGGCTGAAGATGCTGTCGACCAGGCCGTAGCTGTTCAAGCCCAGAAACAAAGGCACGAAGAGGAGTTCGTAGGGCAGCAGGAAGGTCGCGAAGATCACGCCCATGATGACGCGGCGGCCGGGGAATTGCATGCGCGCCAGCGGATAGGCGGCCAAGGCATCGACGGCCAGGGTCAGCACGGTGGTGAGGATGCCGACGACGGCCGAGTTGCGGAACCAGGTCAGCATGGGGAAGCGCTGGAACAGCGCGCCATAGGCTTCCAGCGTCGGCGCGTCCGGTATCCAGGCCGGCGGATAGGTATAGATTTCGCTTTCCGGCTTGATCGAGGTGACCAGCATCCACAGGATCGGCGCGCCCCACAGCGCCGTCACGACGATCATCAGCACATAGGCGAGCGTGCGCCCACCAAGCGATTTCCCGGCACGGTTGGAGCGCTGGTCCTGCATCAGATCGCCTTCATCAGCTTCATCTGGGCCAGCGAGAAGACCAGCGTGATCAGGAGCAGCACCACGCCCGCGGCGGCGGCCGGGCCCATTTCGAAATTCTGGAACGCGGTGAGGTAGATATATTGCACGATGACGAAGGTGCTCGCCTCCGGCCCGCCCTGCGTCATCACATAGGCCTGGCCGAAGACGCGCCAGCCATTGATGATGGTGAGCGCGGTGACCAGCGCCATGGCCGGCCGCAGCAAGGGCAAGGTGATGTAGACGAAGCGCTGCCAGGGGCCTGCGCCGTCGAGCGTGGCGGCATCATGCAACTCCTCGGAGATGTCCTGCAGCGCGGCCAGAAAGATGATCATGTTGGTGTTGACGGTCCACCAGATGGTGGTGATGGCCAAAGCCGGCATCGACCAGTGCGGATCCTTGAGCCAGGCAACCGGCTCGATGCCGATGGTTGTCAGGTAATAGTTGACCAGGCCGGTGCCCTTGTCGAACAGCCAGCCCCAGAGGATGCCGACCGTCGAGACCATGACCACGTAGGGCAGGAACACCACCGTCCTCACGAAGGCGGTGCCCTTGAGCTTCTGGTCGAGCAGCATGGCCAGAGCCAGGCCGAGCACGACCATCGGGATCGCCGTCAGGAAGACGAAATAGAAGGTGTTCCTAATCGCGGTCAGGAACAGCGGATCGGCGAATATCTGCCGGTAATTGTCCAGCCCGATGAATTCCGGCGTGCCGAGGATGTCCCAGCGCATGAAGCTGATGCCGACGGCGGCGAGCGTCGGCAACAGCATGAAGGCGATGAACAGCGCCAGATAGGGCGACAGGAAGAGATAAGCGGCGAGTGTCATGCCGCTGCGCACCGCCCCTCCTTCCTGCGCCGCTGCGCGGCGGGCGCTGGAGCGGCCCGCCGGTTGTGATGCCAGCGATGTCATCAGCCCTTCTTCAGCTGCGCGTCGAGACCTTCCTTCATCGCCTTCAGAGCGTCCGGCACCGGCTTCGAGCCGCTGAGGGCTGCCTGCAGATTGGTGACCAGCGGCGTCGGCTTGTCGAAGGAGAAGACCGACAGGTATTGCGGGATCAGCGGCTCGTAGACGATGTTGGGCAGGTCGTCGACGAAGGACTTGAAGTATTTGTACTGCTCGGTGCCGGTGAACGCCGCGCTTTCACGCACCGCCTTGCTCTGCGGGATGATGCCGACAGTGGTGGCCGGGGCGGCAAAGTTGTCGAAGAACCACTTCATGAAGGTGCCGTCGGCGGCGAGCTTGTCGTCGCTCTTCTGCTTCGACACCGCCATGCAATGCGAGTTCGCCCAGACGGCCGCCTTCTGGCCGAACACCGGCAGCTGCGCGGTCATGAAATTCATCTTCTGCGCCATGCGCAGATTGACCTCCCAAGGGCCGATGAACTTCATGGCGACCTGCTTCGAGGCGAAAGCATCCTCGCCCTTGTTGCCGCCGACCTCGGGGTTGGTCACGCCATGCACGTTGATCAGGTCGACGAGATATTGCAGCGCCTTCTGCGAGGCCTCGCTATCGACCGCAGCCAGACCCTTGTCGTCAAGGAAGGTGCCGCCATTCTGGTACATCAGGCTGAACCAGATCCAGCGCGCCGTCGCCCAGGTGTTGGGCAATTCGAAGCCGTAGCGCGTGACCTTGCCGCTGCCGTCCTTGACGGTCAGTTTCTTTGCCCATTCGAGAAATTCCTCGCCGGTCTTCGGCGGCTTGGCCGGATCGAGCCCCGCCTCCTGCACCATATCGACATTGTAGTAGAAGCCGAGCGGATGCACATCGAGCGGCGCGGCATAGACCTTGCCGTCGAAGGTCACGCCTGTGCGGCCGGCATCCGGAACCTGCGACAGGTCGAGGCCGGATGAGGCGACGACGTCGTCGATCGGGCGGATGACCTTGCGCGTGGCGAATTCCGGCAGCTCGGTGATGTGGAAGAGCACCAGGTCCGGCGCGCGGCCGCCGGCCGAGGAGACCACCCATTTGGAGAAAAGCGTATCCCAGTCGTAGCCGGTCGGCTCGACGGTGACGCCCTTGCCGCCCTTGTTGAAGGTGTCGATGACGCCGTTGAGCGCGGTGGTGTTGTCGGCGCCGGTCCAGCCATGCCAGAGCGTGACTTTCTCGTCCGCGGCGAAGGCGCCGCGCGGCAGCGCACCGGCTAGTGCTGCACTTGCGCCGAGCGCGAGCGCCTGGCGACGCGTCAGCAGGAACTTCTCGATAACATCAGTCGCCATGGTTTCCTCCCATTATGGCTTGTGTGTCAGGGGTGGTGAAGCACGCTCAGGCCGCCATCCGCCACGAGGCAGGCGGCGTTGATGAAGGGGCATTCGTCGGAGACGAGAAAGACCGCCGCCATGGCGATCTCCTGCGGCGTGGCGATCCGCCCGCCCGGATGCAGCGCCAGCGTCTTGGCGCGCGCGGCCTCGGGATCCTCAAAACCGTTCCAGTAATCGATGACCTTCTGGGTGGCGACATAACCCGGCGCCAGCGCGTTCACGCGCACATTGTTGCCGGCATATTCGATCGCCAGCGATTTGGTCAGGCCGAGCAAGGCATGCTTGGCGACGGGATAGGGAAAAGTGTGCGGGATGATGGTGAAGGCGTGCGTCGAGGCGATGTTCAAGATCACGCCGCCGCCCTGCCCGATCATCCCTGGCAGCGCCGCCCTGGCGCAGTGCCAGGCACCCTTCACGTTGACGTCGAGGTTGCGCGTCCACTCGTCCTCAGAGGCGTCGAGCGGCGTCGAAAAGACGTTCATGCCGGCATTGTTGATGACGGCATTGATCGGGCCGATGGCCTTCGTCGCCGCGGCCATCGCGGCGTCGATTGCCTCGGCGTCGGCGATGTCGGCCGTGGCATGAGCGACCTTGCCCAAACGGGCAGCGCTTTCGGCGAGCAGGTTCGCGTCGCGGTCGACCAGGAACAGCTCGGCCTTCTCGCGCAGGCAGGCCTCGGCGATGGCGTAGCCGATGCCTTGCGCGGCGCCGGTGAGGAAGATGCGTTTTCCCTCGAGGCGTCCCATCAGCGCCGCCCCAATGCCGAGGAGCGCAGATTGTCGAGCAGCACGGCCAGGAGCAGGATCACGCCGCGCACGATGTATTGGTAGAAGGCCGGAATGTTGAGCAGGTTCATGGCGTTCTCGGCGATGCCCATGATCAGCACGCCGACGATGACGCCCGACATGGTGGCCCTACCGCCGGCCAGCGAGACGCCGCCGAGCACGCAGGCCGAGATCACCGACAGCTCCAGGCCCACCGCGGCGTTGGGTTGGCCGGAGGTGATGCGCGAGGCAAGCAGGATGCCGGCGATGCCGCAGACCACGCCCTGCAGCGTGAAGATCCAGATGCGCGTCCTGTCGACATTGACGCCGGCAAGGCGCGAGGCCTCCGGATTGCCGCCGATGGCCAGCGTGTTCTTGCCGAAGACGGTGCTGTTCAGCACGAAGCCGAAAATGGCGAAGAGCACCGCCAGCACCCAGATCGGCGTCGGGATGCCGAGCAGCTTCGACAAGGCAAGCTGATAGAAATCCGGGCTGTTGATGCCGACGGCGCGGCCGTCGGACGAGATCAGCGCGAAGCCGCGCACGATCTGCATGGTGGCCAAGGTGGTGATCAGGGCGTTGATGCGGAATTTGGCGATGACCACGCCATTGACCCAGCCGACGACGGCGCCGCAGGCAATGGCAACGATGAGGCCAAGCAGGATCGAGCCGGTGTAGTTGGATGCCATCACCGCGACCATGCCGGCAAAGGCGACGATGGAGCCGACCGACAGGTCGAAATCGCGCGCCGCCAGGCAGAACATCATCGTGCAGGCGACGATGCCGACGGTGACCACGGACTGCAGCAGGCCAAGCATGTTGCGGTCGGTGAGAAAGTTCGGCACCAGCAGCGACACCAGCGCGAAGGCGACGATGAAGATGACGACGAGGCCTTGTTCGCCGAGCAGGACCTTCTTCAATCGATCGGTCATTACAAATCCTTAGGATGCGATCGCGTCGGGGGTTTTCTTGTCGGGAAGCGCCGCGGCCAGGATCGCCTTTTCGGCGAACTGGTCTCGCGCGAGCTCGGCGCTGATACGCCCCCCGCACATCACCAGGATGCGGTCGCAGATACCCATCACTTCCGGCAGCTCGGAGGAGACGACGATGATCGCCATGCCGTCCTCGGCGAGCTGGTAGAGCAGCTCGTAGATCTCCGACTTGGCGCCGACGTCGATGCCGCGCGTCGGCTCGTCGACGATGAGCACGCGTATGTCCTGCTCCGACAGCCAGCGGCCGAGGATGACCTTCTGCTGGTTGCCGCCGGACAGGTTGACGATGTCCTGCCTGCGCGAAGGCGTGCGCACCTTGAGCTTCTTGATGAAGGTTTCGGCCGTCGCGATCTCGCTGGCGCGACTCAACACGCCGAAGCGCGTGTGATGGCGCCTGGAGGAGATGTTGATGTTCTCCTCGATCGAACGGCCCTGGATGATGCCGTCATGCTTGCGGTCTTCCGAGCAGAGCACGATGCCGGCCCGGATCGCGTCATGCGGGCTGGCGGCGGCAACCGTCTTGCCGTCGAACGTGATCGTGCCGCCTAGACGCGGGTCGGCGCCGAAGACCAACCGCATCAGCTCGGAACGGCCGGCGCCGATGAGGCCGAAGAAGCCGACGATCTCGCCGGCGCGGGCTTCGAAGCTGGCCGGCGTCCGCAACCTGGCGCCGCTCAAGCCATCGACCTTGAGGCGAACCTCTCCCGTCTTGCGCGGACGAAAACCCCAGATGTCGGAAATCTCGCGGCCGACCATCTCGGCCACGACCTGATCGCGCGTCACGCCTTTGAGCGATTGATGATGCGCGGCGAGCTTGCCGTCGCGCAGCACCGTCAGGCTGTCGCAGAGCCGGAAGACCTCGTCGAGGCGGTGCGAGACATAGATGATGACCTTGCCCTCGCCGCGCAGCCGGTCGATCAGCTTAAACAGAATCTCGCTTTCGCGCGAGGATAGCGACGAGGTCGGCTCGTCGAGCGCAATGACGCGGGCGTCGAGCATCACCGCCTTGGCGATCTCGACCATCTGGCGCTCGCCGATCGACAGCGTCTTGACCTTGCGGCGCATGTCGATGTCGATGCCGGCCGATTTCAGCTTGGCGCCGACATCGTCGAGCATGCGGCGGCGGGCGATGACGCCTCCGCTTGCCGGAAACCGGCCGAGGCTGAGATTCTCGGCAACGGTCAGCTCGGGGACCAGCTGCAATTCCTGGTGGATGACGATGACGCCATTGTCGAAGGCGTCCCTGGTCGAGGCATAGGCCTGGACCTTGCCGTCGATGCTTATTGCGCCGGCATCGGCATGCTGGTCGCCGGACAGGATCTTGATGAGCGTCGATTTGCCGGCGCCATTCTCGCCCATCAGCCCGTGCACGGCGCCCTTTTCGACGCCGAACGACACATCCGACAAGGCTTTGACGCCTGGATAGGTCTTGGTGATGTTGGAGAATTCGAGAAAGGACACGGGGCCTCGATCCTTCTTGAGCATGCCAAACAGGCGGCGGCATCGAGCCGCCGCCTGTCCTTACAGGGAGGACTATTCGATGCCGAGGTCCTTGCGCACCTTCTGATAGTCGTCGCGCTTGGCCAGCGCGCCGGCGGTCAGCGTCAGCTTGGCCGGCTCCTTGTTGTTGGCGATCCAGTCATACATGTCGAGCGCCGTCTCATAGCCGTGCCGCTTGGGCGAGATGATCACCGTGCCGACGAAGCCGGTGGCGGCGGGCTTCTTGAACTCGTTGATCGCCGATTCCGCGCCGCCGATGCCGACGCCGATCATGCCGTCGGCCGGAATGCCGACGCTTTCGGACGCGCGTACGGCGCCGAGCACCGCCTCGTCATTGAGGCCGAAGGCGATCCACTTCTTGATGTCGGCATGGGCGTTGAGCACCACGGTCGCGGCGTTGAGCGCGGCTTCCGTGTCGGTCTTGGCCTGCGGCGCATCGAAGATGTTTTCCGACTTGAAACCGGCGGCCTTCAGCACCGAGATCGCGCCCTCGACGCGATCGACGGCGGTCGGCAGCTGGTCGTAGGAAACCCGGATCGCGCCGACCTCGTCCATCTTCCAGCCGCGCGCCTTCATCTCGTCAAGGATGGCCTGACCCACGGCCTCGCCGATCTTGGCGGCGGAGATGCCCATATGCGGCACGTCTTCCAGCGGCTTGCCGTCGGCGCCGACGAGACGGTCGTCCACCGTCATGAGCTTGAGATTGTTGGCGGCGGCCTTGGCGACGATGCCCGGGCCGAGCTTCACATCCGGCGTGCAGACGACGAAGCCCTGCGCTCCTTGAGCGCCCAGATTGTCGATCGCCGACATCAGCTTCTCGCCGTCCTCGGCGCCGATCTTGACGAGTGTAAAACCCTTTTCCTTGGCGGCCTGGTCGGCGAACTTCCATTCATCCTGGAACCAGGGCTCCTCCGGCTGTTTGACGATGAAACCGATCTTGGTGTCCTGAGCGTGAGCCGACGCGATCGTGGTGACCGACAAGACGGCGAGAGCACCCGCGACGAGCGCGGTTTTCAAAAGTCGCATGATTACCTCCCAGCAAACGGCCGGGCGCTCAGCCCGGATTGGCCGTGTGTAATCAATTTTATCATACCCGTCAATTGAACTGGTATGATAAATGAGATAGGTAGTCCGATAAGTAGTCGCTGGCGCAAATCATTCGTATCCGCTAAGGCCGGACCAATTGCGCGCAAACCGAAGGGTTCGCTGCCTTGGAGGAGGGGCTGAGGTGAACGAAACACCGAAGAAGGCTGACGAAGACAAGGAAGAGCGCGCGACGGCGCGCCGTCCGCGCGTCATGCCCGACGTGACCAAGGCGATCGCCTCCGACATCTTCTCCGGCCGCTATCCGGCCGGATCGTCGCTGCCGACCGAGAACGATCTCGGCATCGAATACGGCGTCAGCCGCACCGTCATCCGCGAAGCCCTGAAAGTGTTGGCGGCCAAGGGGCTGGTGCTGTCCAGGCCACGCGTCGGCACAGTCGTGTGCGACCAGGACAACTGGAACATCATCGATCCGCAGGTGCTGGCCTGGCATGCGCCGCATGCGCTGGACGACAAGCTGTTCGACGCGATCCTCGAAACCCGCCGCGCCATCGAGCCGCTGGTCGCCGAGCTTGCGGCAACACGCGCGACGCTGCAGGAAATCGCCGACCTCGAGGCAGCCTGGCAAGGCATGGCCGGCGCCGGCGAGGACCTGACGCAGTTCTCGCGCTCCGACATCGTCTTCCACCAGATCGTCTATGGCGCGAGTCACAACCCGATCTTCCGTCAGATCGGCAAGCTGATCGACACGGCGCTGTTGTTTTCGCTGGAAGCCACCGCGACGATCTCTCCGGTCCGGCGCAGGGAAGCGGCGGCGGCGCATGGCGAGGTGGTCGAGGCGCTGCGCATGCGCGACGCCGTCGCCGCGCGAAACGCGGCCGACAAGATACTCGATCTCGCCGCACGCGACCTCGTCAGCGCCAAGAAATTGAAAAACAACTGAGACCGGCAGACCGCATGAAGATCACCGCTCTGACCACCTATATCGTTCCGCCGCGCTGGCTGTTCCTCAAGGTGGAGACCGACGCCGGCATCAGCGGCTGGGGCGAGCCTGTGGTCGAAGGCAAGGCGCTGACGGTCGAAGCGGCGGTCAAGGAACTGGCCGACTATCTGATCGGCAAGGACCCGCGCCTGATCGAGGATCATTGGACCGTCATGCATCGCGGCGGCTTCTATCGCGGCGGGCCGGTCCTGATGAGCGCCATCGCCGGCATCGACCAGGCGCTGTGGGACATCAAGGGCAAGGCGCTCGGCGTGCCGGTGCACGAGCTGCTCGGCGGCAAGCTGCGCGAGACGATCAAGGTCTATTCCTGGATCGGCGGCGACCGGCCGGCGGAAGTGGCCGCCGGCGCCCAGGATGTGGTGGCGCGCGGCTTCCAGGCGCTCAAGATGAACGGCACCGAGGAACTGCAGATCGTCGACAGCCACGACAGGATAGACGCCGCGGTCGAGCGGGTCGCCATGGTGCGCGAGGCGGTCGGCCCCGATATCGGCATTGCCGTCGATTTCCACGGCCGCGTGCACCGGCCGATGGCGCGTATTTTGGTCAAGGAACTGGAGCCCTACCGGCTGATGTTCATCGAGGAGCCGGTGCTCAGCGAAAACCGCGAGGCGCTGAAGGAGATCGCCGCGCTCGGCTCGACGCCGATCGCGCTCGGCGAACGGCTTTACAGCCGCTGGGACTTCAAGCCGGTGTTCGAGGAAGCGGTCGTCGACATCATCCAGCCGGACCTGTCGCATGCCGGGGGCATCACCGAATGCCGCAAGATCGCGGCGATGGCGGAAGCCTATGACGTGGCTGTGGCGCCGCATTGTCCGCTCGGGCCTATCGCGCTGGCCGCATGCCTGCAGCTCGACGCCGTGAGCTACAATTGCTTCATCCAGGAGCAGAGCCTCGGCATCCACTACAATGCCGGCAACGACCTGCTGGACTATGCCGCCAACAAGGACGTGTTCCGCTATCAGGACGGCTATGTCGCGATACCCGACGGACCCGGCCTGGGCGTCGAGATCGATGAGGAGCATGTCAAGGAGCGCGCCAAGGAAGGACATCGCTGGCGCAACCCGGTCTGGCGCCACAAGGACGGTTCGTTTGCCGAGTGGTAAGCTGGGCGAGGAGTTCCCCGACACAGGGATTTTGAAAGGTTGCCGTTTGTCTCCGTGCAAGATTTTCTGTTCATGTCCGTGAAATCAGCGCAAACGCCGGAGATTGGTTGAAGCCGCCCCAACCTCGTCATTCTATGGCGGAGCAAGGAGCGAAGCGACGCAGCGCAGACCATAGAATCCATTCCGTGACTTGGAAGCGCCGCCACGGTGCAGAATTTTGCTCCGTTGCACGCCGTGGCGAAGGTAACGGCATGGATTCTAGGGTCTTCGCGACGGAGCTTCGCTCCTGCTTCGCCCTAGAATGACGAGGTTGGGGCGGCTTCAACCAATCTCCAACGCACGCCACCTGTCAACGCAAACAGAGGCGACCGGTCCAAGTCCCTGTGCGTGCCACTAGCGGCAAGCCGGCAAATTACTCCACTGCCTACAGCGTCGCCGGAAGCGGCTCAATCGCTGCGAGGCCGGCTTCGGTCAGCGCGTAAATGCCGCGCTCGGCGCGGGCGAACCAGCCATAGTAATTATGCTGCAGGATGCTCGCCGCGCGCGGCGAAAGGGTTTTGAGATCACGCGGTCGCTTCGGGCCGTCGGCCATGGCGGCGGCGCAGGCCAGCGCTTCCTGGCGATAAGCGGTCATGATCGGCTTCTTGCGCGTGCTTCCGCCGATGGACGGATCGCCCTTGCGGCGGTGATGCTCCTCGACCAGGCGCGAGCGCCGCCTGGGATCCCGGCGCGGCGGCAAGGCGGCGGGACTGAGCAGCAGCTCCACCTCGCCTTTCTTGCCGACACCCAGCAGGCCGAAGCCGAGACGGCGGCAGAGCGCGCGAAAGCGGCGGTCGTGCTCGCGGCCCTTGCCGCGCGCCGACATACAGGCGGCGAGCCAGACCTCGTCGCAGGCCGCCGCGCGGTCGACGGCTTGGAGAACAAGCTCGAGGTTGAATTGCAGCTTCAGCTCGCAGATGACGACGACCGGCGGCTCGCCGGCGCGCACGCCGACCACATCGCAGCCGCCGACCTCGCCCTTGACGGCGAAATCCATGCTCTCGAGGAACCGCTTCACCGGCTCGTAGAGGGAGGTTTCCTGCATGCGTCAGGCATAGCCGATTCGCGGCCGGTCGGCCCAGCGGCACCATTGCGGTCAGGGCACCGATGTCAGGCGCGATGCAGGTAATCCTCGATCGACTGGGCCTTCATCTCGATCGAAAAGCCCGGCGCCTGGGGCGGCATATAGGCGGCGTCGCGGATCACGCAGGGTTCGAGGAAGTGCTCGTGCAGATGATCGACATATTCGATCACCCGTCCGTCTTTGCTGCCCGACACGGCGACATAGTCGATCATCGACAGATGCTGGACATATTCGCACAGGCCCACGCCGCCGGCATGCGGCCAGACCGGCAGGCCGAACTTGGCCGCGATCAGAAGCACGGCCAGCACTTCGTTCAGTCCGCCCATGCGGCAGGAATCGATCTGCACCACGTCGATCGCGCCGCCGGCGATGAACTGCTTGAACATGATGCGGTTCTGGCACATCTCGCCCGTCGCGACCTTGATCGGCGCGACAGCCTTGCGGATCTTGGCGTGGCCGGCGACATCGTCCGGGCTGGTCGGCTCCTCGATGAAGAAGGGTTTCGCAAAGGCGAGGTCCTTGAGCCAGTCGATCGCCTGGTCGACCTCCCAGACCTGGTTGGCGTCGATCATCAGGTAACGATCAGGGCCGATGACCTCGCGGGCGATCCTCAAGCGACGGACGTCGTCGGCGCGGTCGCGGCCGACCTTGAGCTTGATGTGGTTGAAGCCATCGTCGACCGCTTCCTGGCAGAGGCACCTGAGCTTGTCGTCGGGATAGCCGAGCCAACCGGCCGAGGTGGTGTAGCAGGCATAGCCTTCGCGCTCGAGCGTGGCGATGCGCCCGGCCTTGCCGGCCTCGGCCCTCCTCAGGATCGCCAGCGCCTCGGCCGGCGTGATGGCATCCGGGAGGTAGCGGAAGTCGACGATGCGGACGATCTCTTCCGGGCTCATCTCGGCGACCAGGCGCCAGACCGGCTTGCCGGCTTCCTTGGCCCACAGGTCCCACACCGCGTTGACCACCGCGCCGACCGCAAGATGCATGGCGCCCTTGTCGGGGCCGATCCAGCGCAACTGGCTGTCGCCGGTCACATGGCGCCAGAAACGGCCGGGGTCCTCTTTCACCCAGTCGAGGTCGAGCCCGACGACGAGATGGCGCAGCGCCTCGATCGCCGCGCAGCAGATTTCGTTGCCGCGGCCGATGGTGAAGGTGAGGCCATGGCCTTTCAGCGACGGGCGATCGGTGTCAAGGATGACATAGGCCGCCGAATAGTCCGGATCGGGATTCATCGCGTCGGAGCCGTCGAGGCTTTGCGATGTCGGGAAGCGCAGATCGAAGGTTCTGAGGTCCGTGATTTTCGTCATTCTCTGCCTCGTGACTGAATTGCCACCCGCCTTCCCCGCCTAGATCGACCAGCCGCCGTCGATGTTATAGGCCTGCCCGGTCGTGTAGGTCGCGCCGGCCAGATAGACGGCGAGGTCGGCGATCTCTTCCGGCGTGCCGATCCTGCCCATCGGCTGGCGGGCGATGAAGGCCGCGCGGGCAACGTCATAGTCGCCCTGCGCGCGCATGCGGCCCTCGAGCGACGGACTCTCGACGGTGCCCGGGCAGATGGCGTTGCAGCGTATGCCCTTGGCGACATAATCCGCGGCAATCGATTTGGTCAGGCCGATGACGGCGGCCTTGGTCACGCCGTAAGCAAAACGGTTCGGCACCCCTTTCGGCGCGCCGGCTACGGAGGCCATGTTGATGATCGAGCCGTCGCCGCGCTCCAGCATGCCGGGCAGCACGGCGCGGATGGTGCGGATCATGGCGCGCACATTGAGGTTGAAGGCGAAGTCGAGATCCTCGTCCTTCATCTCCAAGATGGAGCCGGCATGGACGAAGCCGGCGCAGTTGAACAGCACGTCGACTTGGCCGATCTCGGCGAAGGCGGATTTCACAGCCCCGTCGTTCAGCACGTCGAGCTTGCGCGTCGTGATGCCGGGCGTCCTGGCGAGCTCGGCCAGGGCCGTCTCGTTGATGTCGGTGGCGTGGACGATGGCGCCCGCCTTGGCGAATGCCAGCGCGCTTGCCCGTCCGATGCCCTGCGCGGCCGCCGTGACGACCGCGACCTTGCCTGTGATGTCAGCCATGTTCTTGTCTCCGTGTTCAGCCGGGCCGTCGCTCGACGATGTAGATGTGATCCGCCGCCAACACGACCTCGTCGCGCTGATTTAGAACTTCGACGCGCTCGATGACGCGACCCGATCCGGGCCGTTTCGGGTCATCCTCCTTGGCGGCGATCGTCGTGCGCGTGCGGATCGTGTCGCCGATGAAGACCGGCTTGATGAAGCGCAGCCGGTCATAGCCATAGGAGAAGGCGACCGGGTTGATGACGCTCGCCGTCAAGCCGACGCCGACCGAGAAGACCAGCGTGCCATGCGCGATGCGCTGGCCGAAGGGCGTCGTCTTCATGAACTCGGCGTCCATGTGGTGCGGAAAGAAATCACCGGTGTGGCCGGCATGGACGACGAAGTCGGTCTCGGTGATCGTGCGGCCGCTGGTGAGACGCGACGAGCCGATCTCGTAGTCCTCGAAATAGGTGGTCTGTTCCATGTTCTGCCTTACGGCTTTGCGGCCAGCGGCGTCGCAGGCGCGGCACTCGATTTATAGGCGGCTTCCACCAGAGCCATGGTGTGCCAGGCGTCCTCGACGGAGCTGACCAGCTCGCTGTCCTCGCCGGACGCGAAGCGCTGGACGTTGGCCATGCGGCCGACGAAGGCATCGGGGAACCACTCGCCGGCGAGCGGGACGGTGACCCACTCCGAGCCGCCTTTCGGGTGGATTTCCAAAATGTCCGGCTCGCCGCGCGGATAGTCGAGATTGAGGCCGAGCTTGACATAGGCAGCACCCTCGGTGCCGCAGATGCGGAACTCGCAGGCCTGGTAGCGGCGGCCGAATTTGTGGTCGTGGTTGATCGACAGCCCACAGCGCACCGTGTCGCCATAGTCGAGGATGGCGCTGGTGCGGGTCTGCGCGACCTTGTGGTTGGGATGGCCGAGCGTCTTGGCGTGCACGCCGAGCGGATTGCCGAGAAGCTGGCGGATCAGGTCGAGATAGTGGATCGAGTGCATGGCGATCTCGACGCGCGGCGCCTTGAGCAGGAATTCCCAAAGTTGCCACGGCGTGTCGAGCGCCAGAAGCGCGTCGAAATCGACGACCTCGCCCAGCCATCCACGGGCGATGGCATCCTTCAGCGCCAGCATCATCGGCGCGAAGCGGAGCTGGAAATTGACCGCCGCCTTGAGTTGCTTGGCGCGGCAGATTTCCAGGATCTCGGTCGCCTCGCCGAGATAATTGCCCATCGGCTTCTGGATCAGCGCCACCGCGCCATCGGGCAGCGCCTTCAGCACCTCGGCATGCCGGCTCGGCGGCGTCGCGAGATCGAAGATTGCGTCCTTCACCGCTGCAGCCTCTTCGACCGAACGGAATGCCTTCACGCCCCATTTGTCGGCGAGCTTTTGCGCCTTCGCCTGGTCCGGATCGTAGAGGCCGGAAATCGGGAAGCCGCCCTTGCGATAGGCGGGAAAATGCGCGTCGCCGACGATCGAGCCGGCGCCGAAAGTGACGATCGGACGCGGCTTCGAGGGCTTGGGCCAGGACTGTACCAGTGATGCCGGATCGAAGGCGTCAGTCATGGTGGAAGACCTCGTCCATCGTCGCCCACCACTCACCTTCCTTGCGCGTTTCCAGCGGCTCCTGGCAGGGCATGCAGACAGACCACCATTCCTGCGTCTTCGGATCGGCGGCCATCTTGGCCATGTCGGCGGCGTAGTCGGTGCCGTGATACTCGAAATAGGAGAAAAGCAGGTTCTCCGGCCGCTTCAGGTAGATCGAATAGTTCTTGATGTTGCAGGCCGAGATCATGGCGAGAACGTCCGGCCATACGGCGGCATGGAGCCGGACATATTCCTCGACTTTCTCGGGCTTCAGCCCGAGCACCATTCCCATGCGCTGCATATCCGCCTCCCTATTTCACGATCGCCGTGGTGAATTCGGCGATGCTTCTTGCCTTCACCGAGTCCCAGTCCCAGTCGATGCCGATGCCGGGCTCGCTGGGCGCCAGCGCATGGCCATTCTCGATGCGCATCTTGGCGCCCGTCAACTCGTCGAGCTGCGGAATATACTCGACATATCTGCCGTTCTGGATGGCGCAGACCAGGCTGACATGCAACTCCATCAGGAAATGCGGGCAGACCGGCATGTCGAAAGCCTCCGCCGCGTGCGCGACTTTCAGCCATGGCGTGATGCCGCCGATGCGGCCGACATCGACCTGGATGATGCTGGCGCCGCCCTTCTGCATGTACTCGCGGAAGTGCCTGATCGAATAGAGCGACTCGCCGACCGCGATCGGTGTCGCGGTCGACTTCGACAGCCGCACATGGCCGTCTATGTCGTCGGCCGGCAGCGGCTCCTCGATCCAGGCGAGATCGAGCTCGCGCAGCCGTTCGGCGCGGCGGATTGCCTCGTCGACGGAAAAGCCCTGGTTGCAGTCGGTCATGATCTCGTAGCCGTAGCCGACCGCCTTGCGAACCGCCGACAGCCGCGCGACGTCCTCTGAACCATGGGGCTTGCCGATCTTGACCTTCGAGCCGGTAAAGCCCTTGGCCTTCGCTTCCAGCGCATCGTCGACCAGTGCCTGCGTCTCGATATGCAGCCAGCCGCCCTCTGTCGTATAGAGCGGGCAGCGGTCCTTGGCGCCTCCGGCGAGCTTCCAGAGCGGCAGGTTCTGTTTTCTTGCCCGCAAATCCCAAAGCGCCGTATCGATCGCGGCGAGCGCGATCGCGGTCATAGCGCCGATCGTGGTGGCGTGGGTGGCGAATTCGAGCTCGTGCCAGATCGCCTCGATCTGGTCGGCGTCGCGGCCGATCAGGCGCGGCGCGAGATGGTCGGCGAGAAGCCGCATCACCGAGGAGCCGCCGGTGCCGATCGTGTAGCTGTAGCCAGTGCCGGTCGCGCCGTCGGAATCGGTGATGGTGACGATCGGCGTCTCCTGGCTGACGAAGCTCTGAATGGCGTCGGTGCGCTTCACCTTCGGCACGAGGTCGACCATGCGCAGTTCGATTTTCTCGATTTTCGCCATGCTCAGCTCCTCAGCGACTTGCCGGTTTCGGCGGAAAACAGATGCGTGCGGCTCAGATCGAAGCTCATGCCGACCCTGTCGCCGGCTTTCAGCGGCTTCGGATTGAGCATGCGCGAAACCCAGTCGGTGCCGTTGAATTCGGCGAAGACCAAAGTTTCGTTGCCGAGCGGCTCGGTGATGCTGACCGGCAGCTCGACGCGGTGGACTTCCGTCTCGCCGCCGGAACTCAGGCCGTGGCCGGTGGGATAGAAATCATCCGGGCGAATGCCGAACACGACCTTGTCGCCGGCAGCCGTCTTCGACTTGAACTGTCCGGGCAGCGGCAAGCTGTCGCCGCCGCCGAAGACCAGCTTGCCGTCGCTCACCGTCGCCTCGTGCAGGTTCATCGGCGGCGAGCCGATGAAGCCGGCGACGAAGCGGGTGGCGGGACGGCTGAACACCTCGTCCGGCGTGCCGACCTGCTCGATATGGCCTGAGCGCATGATGACGATGCGGTCGGCGAGCGTCATCGCCTCGACCTGGTCGTGGGTGACGTAGATGACCGTCGACTTCACCTTGGCGTGCAGCTTCTTGATCTCGGTGCGCATCTGCGTGCGCAGCTTGGCGTCGAGGTTGGAGAGCGGCTCGTCGAACAGGAACACATCCGGATCGCGCACGATGGCGCGGCCCATGGCGACGCGCTGGCGCTGGCCGCCGGAAAGCTGCGAGGGGCGGCGTTCGAGCAGTTCGTCGAGACCAAGGATGGTGGAAGCCCCCGCCACCCGCCGATCCATGTCGTCCTTGGCCGCGCCGGCGATCTTGAGCGAGAAGCCGAGATTCTCGCGCACCGTCATATGCGGGTAGAGCGCGTAGGACTGGAATACCATGGAGATGTTGCGCAAGCGCGGCGGCAGGTCGTTGACCGTGCGCCCGCCGATGTCGATGTTGCCGCCGCTGATATCCTCCAGCCCCGCGATCATGCGCAAGGTCGTCGACTTGCCGCAGCCGGACGGGCCGACCAGCGCGATGAATTCGCGGTCGGCGATCTCGAGATCGATGCCGTGCACGATCTCCATGTTGCCGTAGCGCTTGGTGAGCTTTTTCAGCGAAACCGTTGCCATGCAGTTCAACCTTTCACCGCGCCGGAGGTGAGGCCGCCGACGAGATGTTTCTGGACGATGTAGGTGAGGGTCAGCGCCGGGATGATCATCACCACGGCCAGCGCGCACATGCCGCGCCAGTCGATGGTGAACTCGGCCGTGTAGTCGAGCAGCCCGACGGGCAGCGTCTTGGAGTTGACGGAGCGAGTCAGTTGCGAAGCCAGCGCGAACTCGTTCCAGCAGGTGAGGAAGGCGAAGATCGCCGCCGAGGCGATGCCGGGACGCGCCAGCGGGAATTCGACCTGCCAGAAGGCCTGCCAGCGCGTGCAGCCGTCGATCTGCGCGGCTTCGGCCAAGTCCTTCGGCACCTGGCGGAAGAAACCGTCGATCAGCCAGATGGTGAAGGGCACGTTGAGCGCGACATAGGCCAGGATCATGCCGATATGGGTGTCGATGATGCCCAGCCGCACATAGAGGAAGAACAAAGGCAGCGAGAGCGCGATGCCGGGCACGGTGCGCGTCAGCATCAGGCCGAGGAACATGCCCGACTTGCCGCGGAAGCGGTAACGCGCAAAGGCGTAGCCGCCGGCCATGCCGATCGCCACTGCGATCACCGTCGAGGTTACCGAGATGATCAGCGAGTTGCGGAAATAGTCGAGCACCGGAATGCCGCCTTTGCCGATGCCGCTGAACATGGCGATGTAAGCGTCGAAAGACAGTTCCTGCGGAATCCAGACCGGCGGCTTCGCCATGATCTCGACCGTGGGCCTGAGCGACGACAGCACGATCCAGATGCCCGGCAGGCAGATAACGAGCATGGCAAGGAAGAGGCCGACGCGATGCGCGACGGTCAGCGCGCGGCGCGTGAGGCGGGCGGAGGCGTTCTCGTCCATTCTCACCACTCCGCGCCGATCTGTGCGCGCGCCGCGGCGAGCTTGTTGTAGAAATAGACGGTGAAGGCGATCGACAGCAGGATCGAGAAATAGGCCATGGCGTTGGCGAGGCCCATGCGGGCGTCGCTGTAGGCGGTGCGTCCGACCAGCGTCCACAAAAGCTCGGTGCGGCCGGCCGGGCCGCCATCGGTCATGATCTTGACGATGTCATAGGCGCGCGCCACGTCGAGCGAGCGGATCGTCATGGCGATGTAGGCGAAGGGCATGACGAAAGGCCAGGTGACATAGCGGAAGGTCTGCCAGGGCGTGCAGCCGTCGACCCGCGCCGCCTCGATCGGCTCCTTGGGCATGGCGAGCAGGCCGGCCAGGATCAGGATGGCGAAGATCGAGGTCGACGACCAGATTTCGGCGATCGCGATGGCGATGAAGGCGAGATGGCCTTCGATCAGCCACGGGATGGCATCCTGCGTGATGCCCAGCGACTGCAGCGCGTTGTTCACCAGGCCGATATTGTCGTTGAACATGAATTTGAACTGGAAGCCGACCAGGATCGGAGAGAACATCATCGGGAACATCATCAGCGTGCGCAGGATGCGCTGGCCGCGTGTCGCCTTCTCGACCAGCATGGCCAGGCCGAGACCGAGCAGCATTTCAAGGTTCAGCGCGATGGTGAGCAACAGAACGGTGCGGCCGAAGGCCCACCAGAAATCGGCATTGGACAGGATCGACAGGTAATTGCGGAAGCCGACGAAGACGAAGAAGGTCTCAGGCCGCGTCAGGCGGAACGGCGTGAAGCTGGAATAGAGCGACAGGATCAACGGCAGCACCACGACCGCCGCCAGCACGATGATGGCCGGGAGCAGCAGCAGGAACGGCGCGGATGGCTTGAAGCCCTTCATCAGGATCCTGTCAGGTTTTGCATCAAACTTCGTTCCGCCATGGGCAAGGGCCCGGCCGGAACGGAAAGGCCGGTCGCGGCAAGTCGCCTCCCCCATTCGCGACGGGGGAGGCGGCCTTGAAAGCTATCGTTAGAGCTTGCCGGCGTCCTGGAGGATCTGCGTCGCCTTGGCGGCGGCCTCGTCCAGGGCCTGCTTGGACGTCTTGTCGCCAAGGATCGCCGCTTGCAGCTCGGGGTAGACGGCGTTCGAGATCTCGATCCACTCAGGCGTCTGCGGCACGGCGAAGGCGTGCTTGGCTTCCTCCTGGAAGGCGGCCAGAACCTCCTTCTTGTACGGATCGTTCTCGGCCTGCTTCAGGTCCCAGTCCCAGACCGCGGTGCGGGTCGGCAGCGGCCCGGCGGCGGCTTCCAGCTTCTGGCTGTCCTCATTGGTCAGCCACCAGACGAGCGAGGCGGCTGCCTCCTTGTTGGCGCAGTTCTCGGTCACCGAGAAGCCGTGGAAACCCGACCAGCCGGTACGCACCCCGGCAGACCCCTTGGGCGCGACCTTCACGCCGACATTGCCGGCGACCTTCGACGACTTCGGGTCGTTGAAGAAGCCGGCCCAGCCCGGCCAGTCGAGGTTGATCGCCACGGTGCCGGAGGCGAAGCCCTGGCCGAGATCGTCCCACAGGTAATTGGTGGTGCCGGCCGGCACGGCCTTGGCCTTGTAGAGGTTGACGAACCAGTCGAGCGCGCGGATGCCGGCCTCGGAGTTGAAGACGGGCTTGCCGTCCTTGTCGAGGTATTCGCCGCCCTCGGCGATCACCATCTCATAGAAACGGCCGTTGATCGCCTCTTCCTTGCCGGCGAACTGCGTGCCGTAGAAATTCGGCGGATTGGCGAAGAACTCGGCCTGATCGGTGACCTCTTTCCAGGTGTCCGGCGGCGCGAGGTCATAGCCGTATTTGGCCTTGAACTTGGTCTTGTTGTCGGCGTTCTCGTAGAGGCTCTTCTGGTAATAGAGCGCCGAGACGTCGAACTGGGCGCGCGGCAGCATCTCCAACTTGCCGTCGATGGTCGCGGCCTTGATGGTCGACGGCACGAAAGCGTCGATCTCTTCCTTTGGAAGCAGCTTGCTGAGGTCGGTGTACAGGCTCGTATATTGCGGCGCGAAGGACGAATGGTTCCAGCCGACGCACCAGTTGGTGCTGCCCGAGGCGATGTCGGACTTCAGTTCCTTGTCGATGTCGAAGCCGTTCTTCTTGGTCAGGATGTTGACCTTGGCGCCGGTCGCCTTCTCCCATTCGGGGATGCGCTCGTAGAGCTTTTCATACTGCTGGCCGCCGATCAGCTTCACGTCGATCGTCACGCCCGGAAATTTGCCGGGCAGATCGGCCGAAAAAGCGGTGCCGCTCAGCAAAAGGCCAGCCAGGCCGGCGGAAATGCCTAGAACCAGTCTCGTCATGTTCTCCTCCCATGGGCTCGCAGCGACGGCCCGCCGAGTGCGCGACCGATCGCTTAAGCTTCATTCATATGCAAATAGCATTTTCATTCCCGGGTCAAGGCGATTATGCTTCCAGCCGAATGAAGTTCATGCATATATGCAGAGCGAAATTCACTGGAGGGGCTGGTGGCCGAAGAAGAAGATGGGGACCGCTACCGCGCGCCGGCGCTGGACAAGGGACTGGACATTCTCGAATTGCTGTCGAGCGTGGACGGCGGGCTGACGCAGGCGGAGATCGCCAAACGGCTCGACCGCAGCCCGAACGAGTTCTACCGCATGCTCGACCGCCTGGTGCGGCGCGGCTATGTCACCAAGATCGACGGCGACCGCTATTCGCTGACGCTCAAGCTTTTCGGCCTCGCGCAACTGCACGCGCCAGTGCGGCGGCTGGTGTCCTATGCGACGCCGATCATGCGGGAACTGGCCGAGACGTCATGGCAGGCCAACCAGTTGGTGGTGTTCGACCGCGGCGCCGCCGTGGTCATCGCCCAGCAGGAAGCGCCGCGCTACTGGGGCATCTCGATCCGCGTCGGCTCGCATATCAGCCTGTTCGACACCGGCTCCGGCCATGTGCTGCTTGCCTTCCGCTCGCCCGAAGAGCGCAAGATGATGATCGCCGAGCACCTGCAGAGCAACGAACAGTTCGCGCTGACGCCGGAGTTCTTCGCCCGCCTCGACCAAGTGCGCGACCGCGGCTACGAGATGATGGCATCGCTGCAGACCGCCGGCGTCTACAATCTCTCGACGCCGGTGCTGGGGCCGGACGGCAGGGCCATCGCGGCGCTGACCATTCCCTATATCAC
>NZ_RZTO01000159.1:0-9723 GCF_003997225.1 Mesorhizobium sp. M2C.T.Ca.TU.002.02.1.1 | reverse complement strand
GCTCGACGAGCCCTATGTGCTGATCCACGAGAAGAAGCTCGGCAACCTGCAGGCGCTGCTTCCCGTGCTCGAGGCCGTGGTCCAGTCGGGCAAGCCGCTGCTGATCATTGCCGAGGACGTCGAGGGCGAGGCTCTGGCCACGCTGGTGGTCAACAAGCTGCGCGGCGGGCTGAAGGTCGCCGCCGTCAAGGCTCCGGGCTTCGGCGACCGCCGCAAGGCCATGCTGGAGGACATCGCCATCCTCACCGGCGGCACGGCCATCAGCGAGGATCTCGGCATCAAGCTGGAGAACGTCACGCTGGAGATGCTCGGCCGCGCCAAGAAGGTCGCGATCGAGAAGGAGAACACCACCATCGTCGACGGCGCCGGCAAGACGGAGGAGATCCAGGGCCGTATCACGCAGATCAAGGCTCAGATCGAGGAGACCACCTCCGACTATGATCGCGAGAAGCTGCAGGAGCGGCTGGCCAAGCTCGCCGGCGGCGTCGCGGTGATCCGCGTCGGCGGTGCGACGGAAGTCGAGGTCAAGGAGAAGAAGGACCGTGTCGACGATGCGCTGCACGCCACGCGCGCCGCGGTCGAGGAAGGCATCCTGCCCGGCGGCGGCGTCGCCCTGCTCAGGGCGGCCAAGGCGCTCGACGCGGTTGCCGTCGATAATCCCGACCAGAGATACGGCGTCGATATCGTACGGCGCGCGATCGAGGCCCCAGCGCGCCAGATTGCCGAGAATGCCGGATCGGAAGGGTCGATCATCGTCGGCAAGCTGCGCGAGAAGACCGACTTCGCCTTTGGCTGGAACGCCCAGACCGGCGAGTATGGCGACCTCTACAAGCAGGGCGTGATCGACCCCGCCAAGGTGGTGCGCACCGCGCTGCAGGACGCCGCTTCGGTCGCCGGTCTGCTCGTCACCACCGAGGCGATGGTGGCCGAAAAGCCGAAGAAGGAAGCCGCCCCGGCCGTGCCAGCCGGCGCCGGCATGGACTTCTGAGATAGAGATGGGAGCCCGCTCCCGGCTACGGGAGCGGGCGTTTCACCAGAACTTGGGAGGCCTTCATGAACATGATGAGCGCAGATGGCTCGATTCCCGCGCCGACGCATTCGGCAAGTGAATTCCTCGCCTATGAAGCCGAATGCCGGAGCGCGCTGAAGCCGCTGCTGGCAGGCCTGCTCGACGCGGCCGAAGCCGCCGGATGGAACCGGCGGACGGTCGCCTCGACGCTGATGTTCCTTGCCGCGCAGCAGGTGTCGGCCACCGAAACATCCGCGCGAAGCTGAGCGAGATCGGTCCCGCCCCTCGCGGGCGGGATCCGCCAAGCTGCATTGAGACGGGGTAGGAACACGATCGTCATGATTGCAGGACGCTTGCGGGAATGCCTGAGAAGCTTGCGATGGGGAGCCAGCGACCTTGCGCAGGAGCTTGGCTGTTCCAGGACCGACGCGGCGCGCTGGATCGACGGGCGCGCGCCGGTGCCGCTGGCGGTCGCCGCCTGGATCGAGGCCCTGGTCAAGGCGCATGGCGCGCTGCCGCCCCCGCGCCTGAACCAGCGGATTTCAGCGACGCACACCACGCCTGCGGGCATGGTCAATGTGCAGGCCTTCCCCGGCATAGGCCAGCCGCGGCCGCACGGCGTCGTGCTGCAACCGCCCTACCCGCGCCGGCATATGCTTGCCGGAGGGCTTCGCCCGGGCACCGTGGGCATCCATCCGAAAGAGGGTCCAGACCATGAACCACGACCGCTTTGAAAAGCCTGTCACGGTGTTGGTCGGCATGGGCTTGCCGGTGCGGCTGGAGACCGTGGCGGAAGCCTACGCTCTGCTGCAGGATTGGCCGGCCGCGAGCAGGAGCAGCGCGCATGCCATCGCGCTCAATGCCTGCAAAGCCGGCATTGCCGGCGAGATCGACGCCGAGACGGTGCGGGCAACCCTTGTTGCCTTCGCCCGCCGCCACGATATTCTGGTGCCGGACATGGTTTCGCTGGCGCCCGCAGCGCTGGCAGGGCGCGCGTCCGCAAGCAACAATGGCTGAAGATTCGAAACCCGGCGCGTGCTGGCGCGGGGGACAATACGACCAACCCAGGAATTTTGAATGACGACGGACACCAAGAAGACGGAAACCAGGACATTCGAGGCGGACGTTTCGCGGCTGCTGCACATGATGGTGCACTCGGTCTATTCGGACCGGGATGTTTTCCTGCGCGAGCTGATCTCCAACGCGGCCGACGCCTGCGAGAAGCTGCGCTTCGAGTCAGTCAGCCGGCCCGAGCTTCTGGGCGACGATCCGAAGCCGCGCATCACCATTGCCGCCAATCCGGACAACAAAGAGCTTGTCGTCGAGGACAACGGCATCGGCATGAGCCGCGACGGGATGGCGGAGGCGCTGGGCACCATCGCGCGCTCCGGCACACGCGCCTTCATGGAGCGCGTCGAGGCCGGAAAGGCGGCGGAGGACACGCAGCTTATCGGCCAGTTCGGCGTCGGCTTCTACTCGGCCTTCATGGTCGCCGACCGGGTCGACGTCATCAGCCGCCAGGCCGGCAGCGACGAGGCCTTCCGCTGGTCGTCCGACGGCAAGGGCACCTATGAGATCGCGCCGGCGCCGCTCGAGGCGGCGCCCAAGCGCGGCACGCGCGTCGTGCTGCATCTGATGGAGGATGCTTCCTCCTACACCACGCCCTACCGGCTCGAAGGGCTGGCGAAGTCGCAGTCCGGCCATGTGCCGGTGCCGATCACGCTTGTCGAGAAACCCGGCGCCGAGCCGCGCGACATCGCCGACGGCACGGCGCTTTGGGTGCGGCAGAAGAGCGAGATCAAGCCGGAGGAATATACCGACTTTTACCGCAGCGTCGCCGGCCAGTACGACGAGCCGGCCTCGACCATCCATTTCCGCGCCGAGGGTCGGCAGGAATACAGCGTGCTCGCCTTCGTGCCCGGATCGCGGCCGTTCGACCTGTTCGACCAGGACCGCAAGGGCCGTATGAAGCTCTATGTGCGGCGCGTTTTCATCACCGACGATGCCGATCTCCTGCCGCGCTACCTGCGCTTCGTGCGCGGTCTGGTCGATTCAGCCGACCTGCCGCTCAACGTCTCGCGCGAGATGATCCAGGAAAGCCCGCTGCTCGCCGCGATCCGCAAGGGCGTGACCAACCGTGTGCTCGGCGACCTTGCCAAGACGGCCGAAAACGATGCCGAGGCCTACGCCAAAATCTGGGAAAATTTCGGCGTCGTGCTCAAGGAAGGGCTTTATGAGGATTACGAGCGGCGCGAGCAGTTGCTCAAGCTTGCCCGCTTCCGCTCCACCGCTTCGGGCGAAGGCTGGCGCAGCCTGGCCGACTACGTGGCGGCGATGAAGGAAGGCCAGAAGGCGATCTTCTTCATGGCCGGCGACGACCGCGCCCGGCTCGAAGCCTCGCCGCAGCTCGAAGGGTTCCGGGCGCGCGGCATCGAGGTGCTGCTGCTTACCGACCCGGTCGACAGTTTCTGGGTGACGATGGCGCCGGAATTCGACGGCAAGCCGTTCAAGTCGGTGACGCAGGGCGCCGCCGATCTTGCCGATGTCGCGCTGCCCGAGGACGCGGCGAAGCCGGACGCCGAGACGTCATCGGACATCGCGACGTTCCTTGCCTTCGTGAAGACGACGCTTGGCGAAGAGGTGTCGGACGTGAAGGCCTCCGACCGGCTGACCGAAAGCGCCGTCTGCCTGGTCGCGCCCGAGCATGGCCCCGACCGCCAGTTCGAGCGCCTGCTCAACGCCGCCGGGCGGCTCGACAAGGCGGCCAAGCCGATCCTGGAGATCAACCCGCGCCACGAGCGCGTGGCGGCGCTGGCAAAGCTCGGCGACGACGAGAAGGCGTTCAAGGAAGACGCCGCGCATCTGCTTTACGACGAGGCGCGCGTGCTCGACGGTGACAAGCCGGCGGACGCGAAGGCGTTCTCGGCGCGCCTGGCGCGGTTGATCGATCGCGGATTGGCGAAGGGGTGATGAGGGTCCCCCTACCGAGATGCGCCGCCCGTGCCTCGTCCTAGGGCGAAGCAGGAGCGTAGCGACGCGCGCAGACCCTAGGATCCATGCTATGGCGCTAAGGCGTTGCAGCGGTTACAGAATTCTGCACCGTTGCACTCTACGGCAGGTGTTACGGCATGGATCCTCGGGTCAAGCCCGAGGATGACGAAGGGAGGGGCGCCGCCGCCAAACACGATCGGAGGCTGGCACATTGCCAATGACCCGCTAAGCTTTATCGTGGTTCTCGCGCAATGGGCGGCAGGAGCCTCCGATGAAGTGCATCGTTCTGGTCAGGCACTCGGAAGAGCCGGGCGACGATCACGTCCAGACGACGCTTGAGGCGAACGGCCATGCGGTCACGACGGCGATGCCGTTCAAAGGCGAGGCGATCGACCTCGACGCTGTCGACGGCGCCGTGATCTATGGCGGCCCGTTCAACGTCTTCGACACCGACAAGCATCCGTTCCTCGATGACGAAGCCGCGCTGATCGAGCACTGCCTGCACAACAACCTGCCGCTGCTCGGCATCTGCCAGGGCGCGCAGCAGATCGCCTGGCATCTGGGCGCCGATGTCGGGCCGGTGGCAAGCGGCATCAGGGAGTTCGGCTATTTCGAGATCACGCCGACAGCCGTGGCCGGCGACTTCCTCGACCGACCGCTCTTCCTGCCGCAGAACCATTTTCATACCTTCGCCCTGCCGGCGGGCGCCGTGCACCTCGCCTCAAGCGAGACCTTCCCCAATCAGGCATTCCGGATCGGCGACAAGACCTATGCGCTGCAATTCCATGCCGAGCAGGGCCCGGCCGGCTTCCGGCGCTGGCAGGAGCGGCAAGGCGCACCTTACGGAACGCTCGGCGCGCAGGACCGGGACGAGCAGGACCGGCTGATGGAAGCCCACCACGCGGCACAGCACACCTGGTTCAGCGGTTTCGTGACCAGGCTGTTCGGCTGACGCGCTGGTGGCAAACTATGTCAATCCGTAACGGTCTGGACAGATTCATCCTTCGGCACCTGGTGGGACTTTGGCTATGAACATCGAAGGCTTCTGCGATCCGCGTTTTGCCGGCGTGCGCGATGCGTTCGCCTGGTGTTTCGCTGAAGGCCTCGAACATGGCGGTGGGGTCTCGGTCGTGGCCGACGGCAAGACGGTCGTCGAGCTTTGGGGCGGCCATGCCGATGCCGCGCGCACCCGCCCGTGGCGGCGTGACACGCTGGTCAATGTCTGGTCTTCCACCAAGGGCGTCGTCGCACTGGCAATCGCCATGCTGGTCGAGCGCGGCAAGCTGGACTATGCCGCGCCGGTCGCGCGCTATTGGCCGGAATTCGCGGCAAGCGGCAAGGAGCGCGTTACGCTCGACCAGGTGATGTCGCACCAGTCCGGGCTGAACGGCCTCGCCGTGCCGATGGACGAGGCAGGCCTGCTCGCCTGGACACCCTATACGGACGCGCTTGCCGCCATGGCGCCGCTGTGGGAGCCCGGCAGCCGCTGCGTCTATCATGCGCTCAGCTACGGCCACCTCGCCGGCGAGGTGCTGCGGCGCGTCGAAGGGCGCAGCGTCGGGCGCTTCATCGCGGAAGAGATCGCCGGCCCGCTTGGGGCTGATTTCCATGTCGGTCTGCCGCAAGCGGAAGATTTCCGGGCCGCCGAGATGATCGAGGGCCCGAAAGCTTCCGAATGGGTGGAGTTCGTGCGCGCCTCGCCCTTTCCCCACGCATGCGACAACCCAACGCCCAGCGCCCTGGCGCCAAACGACCGAGCCTGGCGCGCCGCCGAGGTGCCGGGCGGCAACGGCCAGTCCACGGCGCATGCGCTGGCGCGCATCTACGGCATGATGGCGGCGGGCGGGACGTTTGAAGGCAAGCGCCTGATCGGCCGCGCGGCGATCGAAGAGGCCGCGAGGCCGCGCTTCCGAGGCATGGACGACAGCTTCGCGCTGCCGGCTGCCTTTGCCGCCGGCTACCAGATCGAGGATCCTATCTATGCCGGCCGCGCATCGCCGCAAACCTTCGGCCACACCGGCTGGGGCGGCGCCATCGGCTTTGCCGACCCCGGTGCCGGCTTGGGGTTCGGTTACGTCACCAACCACATGCTGGGGTTCGACGATGTGGACCCGCGCCGCAAGGCGCTGATCGACGCCGTCTACGACGCGCTCTGAGTTTCGTCGCTAGCTCCTCAGCCCCGGTGCTTCCTGACCGGTGCGCGCGACATATTCGGTGTAGCCGCCGCCATAGGTGTGGATGCCGTCGGGCGTGAGCTCCAGCACGCAGTTGGAATACGTCGATTGGTACCGGCTGCAAAGCTTCATCTGCTGAAGGCAGGCACGAAGTCAATCAATCGGGAAATCGGAATGTCCATGTTTTCGGAGCTGCCGGCCACGCCTTGCAGACTAATAACTGTGTTTGACGACTCGCCAATCGTGCATTCCTTGTACGCGAACAGCTGTGGCGTGTCGGGATTTTCCGATTTCAACCAGAATCGAACCACTTCATCGCCATTTGCCTTACGGTATCGGGAGAGTTTTCCTAAACGCCCTGGGGCATAGGATTTCCCGCAAATCGAAATGGTCGAAGAGGACGAAAACGAACCTCGGAAATAGCCCTCTCTTGCCTTCCCATTCTCATCCCAACTAGCGACATCCAGGGGGAAGGCCAAAGTTCGGCGGATATTCAAGCGCCCCGATGAGAAAGCCTTGTCAATCAATGCAGGATCGAAATCCGACGCGAATGTCAGTCTCTGTTTTATTTCGTATGGTCTTAGACCGTAGCTGCTCAGTATTGTCGCAACCATGCTAACGATGGGCGCCGAAAGGGATGTCCCCGTCTCGACGGCCCGTTCCGCGCTGATATGCTTCAAACCGTTCTGATCGGCTGCGGATTCCACCCCGGTGTACGTCGGCACATGGCACGCTGGCGCCAGAAGGTCGACATATTTCGAACTCCACGCCGATTTCGGCCAGATGCTGCCATCCGGCCTATGGCCTCCCACCGTTATGGTGGTCAGATTGCTGCTGTTGGCGGGATCGCCACCGTAGCGAGCGGGCCAGACCGACCAGCCCTCGAGATCGCGCGGTTCGTTCCCCGCCGCGACAACTAGCAGCACACCTTCAGCGTTGTCGGCGGCCTCGCGGAGCCCGTCGATAGGTCTGCCAGCCATGAAGCTGGCATTTATGACCGATATCGATCCCGGCTCGGCACGCGTAGCATTCAGCGATGCGGACAGGCTGTTGGGCTCGATCCTTGCTTCACCCCCGGCGAATGACATCAGGCTACCGATCGCCACTCCCACCGGCAGGTCGACGGCATACCGATAATCCTCCAGTTCCGCTCCGCCGAGGATCGCTCCGACAACGTTCAGGCCATGCCAGCGATCCGAAAACCCTTCCGGAGACTGAACCACGTCCTGCCGGGTGGCAAAATTGAACCCAAAAACTGATGAGTCTGCCACTCCGTGAGCAACCGGCGAGGCCCCCAAGGGTCTCGCTATGCGGTGGAAATATGAGTCCGGAAACGGCACGGAATCCTTGACGATGTCCTCGTCCAGCCCGGTGTCGAGCACGAGCACGTTCTTTCGGCTTTTCGGCGGCGAAATTCCGCCAAGCCGGTAATTGAGACCAATCTGCCGAATGATATCTTCGCCCGAGAACGGGCGATACTCGGAAGGCGTCCCTTCGCACCCGTCTTCCAGAGGCGAGACCAGCAAGGCGTCGGGACTGCTCGTGAATGTTGGCGGTTGAGCGGACTCCGCAGCGACATGCTGAAAGTCGGCGATGACGGCTGGTAACGTGGCCGCGTCCTTGAGATACACGGTCGAATATTCCGGCTGCTTGAATGGAACCAATATGTCCATTCCCGGAGACAGCTTGTTCGGATTGGCCACCGTCGTGCTTACTATGTTTCTATTGGCAAGTTTCGCAAACTCGTTGTGGGACATCACGACGAGAGCGGTTTCCTGCATGTCCTTCGAAAGAGGCGCTTTCCCCGGCTCGACGGCTGCAGCTTTCCCCTCCTGTATTCTTGCGATGCGATCGCCAAGTCCTTCGATCCGTAGATTCGATCTGAGCCAGTTGACTTCAAAACCGGTATCCGTCGTGGCGCTTTCCCACCGGCTCGTATCCTCTGTCTTGCAGGCATCAGTACCGGCGCATGCAAGTGTTATGGCTTGCTGCGTCGAAACCGGCCAAGACGAGAGGCCGCTTTGTCCGGAGAACCCGTTGCGCGCCAGCACCTTTGTCAAGGTGTCACCTGAGCGGACTGTGTCAACGGCCGGAGATGCGGGCCGCACGCAAGCCGGCACCGTCTCGGCCCTTGCAGCAGTGGAAGTCGCCTTCAGGCGTTCTGTCCCGATCAGACTTAGATAGGTCGGATTGTTACCGCACAGCGCCACAATGGCATCGAGAAGCGTCTTGTTGGGAGCGACCGCCACCGTGACCGGCAATCCATACTCTGCGATCTTTGCGGTGAGCGCCGGACCGATGTCGCCGGTTGCTTCGACGGTTACAGACTGAGCAAACACCGGCGTGGCAGTGGCCGCCGCAAGGCAACAAGCCGCGAATGTCCGTTTCCGCGCGCGTCCTCTCACTTACAGGTACCGCCTTTTTGGGTGACGCCACAGATCGTGCTGCCGTTGGCGAGCGACCACGTCTTGAAGAACGACGCAACCGCCGGATTCGCGATATTGGTGAACCACGTTACGTTCTGCAAATCGCCCTGCGACGCCACGCCGGCGATGCGCCTGTTTCCGCCCGCGTCGAAATAAGTCGCGCCACCTGAATCGCCAAAACAAACAGCCGCGCCGCCACGCGCGCGAAGGTAGACAAATTCCGAAAGCGCGAGTTGGGCCTGCCCTTGATAGAGGGCCCCCGACGGGCCTCCACCGCCCGCGCTTCTGCATCCAAATCCGAGGAGCGTAACGTCAGTTCCGACCTGAGGGGATCCTGAATCGGAATTCAGCGTTTCGTATCTCGCGCCGTTTGGCAGGGTTATTCTTGCCGCTGCCAGGCATAGTGCAACATCGTAGTGGTTGTTGTCTTGATACTTTGGGTTGCGCAGACACTGTACAGATGTCGACTTGCCAGCAATCTTGATCACCCCGGACTGATTGTTGTCGACACAATGCGCGGCGGTCAAGATAGCCCGCTCGCCCACCAAGGTCGACGTGCAGAATTTGCCGCCGTGAGAAAATCTGAAGGTAGCCGGCCAATCACCTGCCGCCGCGGGTGTCGCTCCGATGACTTGGACGTCCGATCCCGCTTCAGCCTCCACCATGGTAAACCTTTCTTCAGCCGACGATATGCTCGCGCCGAAGAAAATGGCACCGCTTGCCAGGGCAATCGCAAGAGAGGTGCGCGATAGGTTTCTGCTGGAAAAATGCATTGAGTGACTATCAACTACGGTGCAGTGGCCCGACCAAAGGCGCAACCATTGCCCGAGGTAGGCCGAACACATCCAACTTAACCTTGCCTTCGAAGAGTACGAAGCCCTCAGCCAGGTTCTCAATGACACGTTTGCTCCCATTGAACATTGGAACAAAGCAAAGCCTAATCAACTACTTCGGATGAAATTCTCCATCGTAGATAGAAAGACTCCCGTTCATCCCCGTCACAATAGAACTTTATCATTTTATAAACATCGTATAATTTTCACCACGGATATTGCAATGCTAAAAATTTGTGCGACATTAAAATCAACCGCCGCCATAAGGGGCGGCGCCGACTAGGCTGGAC
>NZ_RZTO01001597.1:0-362 GCF_003997225.1 Mesorhizobium sp. M2C.T.Ca.TU.002.02.1.1 | reverse complement strand
CTAGGGGATGCACACATCTTTTGAGATGAATGACTCGCTTTTGATTGGCGGTCTTGTGTTGGGGTGTGATTCCGTCTGCGATGCGTTGATGGAGATGCGTCGCGATGTCAGCCCATGAGATCGGATTAGGAGCGTTCGGCGACGAGCGCTTGCAAAAAAGGGGGCCCAACTGCTGGGGCTCATGGTGGATCGTCAGAGCGTTTGCGTTCGACGGCTTGCGGGAGGATCGCGGGGACGGATCATTGGTTTTGGCCGGTTCCTGGCGAACAAGCGGGTGACGACGCAGAGCCTGATCGAAGGCTGGGGGCTGACGAGTTCGCAGGCCTGTGCTGGCCGTCACGTGCTGGCGGTCCAAGACACCA
>NZ_RZTO01001596.1:0-322 GCF_003997225.1 Mesorhizobium sp. M2C.T.Ca.TU.002.02.1.1 | reverse complement strand
GGCTGTGCCGGCGGTACCGGCACTTCTTCCGGTGAGGGCGGTTCGGGCGTCTCCGGAGCCGGTTGCGGTTCCTCTTCCGGCTTGGGGCCGGGCAGCGGTTCCGGCTCGGGCGGAATGGTCGGCTCAGGCGTCGGTGGAACGGTCGGAGCGGGCTCGGGCTTCGGCTCTTCTGGCAGCGGCTGCGGCGCGGCCCCTACCTCCCCCTCGATGGGGGAGGTCCCGAGCGCAGCTCGGGGGTGGGGGTGACTGTCGCCAGCGTCGGCGCCGTCACCCCGCCCCGCCACTTCGTGGCGACCCTCCCCATCGAGGGGCGCGTAGGGCT
>NZ_RZTO01001595.1:0-380 GCF_003997225.1 Mesorhizobium sp. M2C.T.Ca.TU.002.02.1.1 | reverse complement strand
AGCCACCGTTCGGCTGCTTTGACGGCGCCCTCGCGGGCGTCGTTTCGAGGCCTTGTGCGGCCAACTGGCCCGCAAGGCCTTGCGAAGCGTTGATGTCCGGTGCAAAAGCGCGGCCATGCTGATCATCAACGACCTATCGCTCCGCATGGCCGGACGCCTGCTTCTCGACCATGCCTCGCTGACCTTGCCGGCCGGCACCAAAGCCGGCCTTGTCGGCCGCAACGGTACCGGCAAGACGACGCTGTTCAAGGCCATCACCGGCGATTTCCCGTCCGAGACAGGCTCGATCAGCCTGCCGAAGAGCACCCGCATCGGCCAGGTGGCGCAGGAAGCGCCGGGCACCGAGGACGCGCTGATCGAGATCGTGCTCAAGGCCGATC
>NZ_RZTO01001594.1:0-380 GCF_003997225.1 Mesorhizobium sp. M2C.T.Ca.TU.002.02.1.1 | reverse complement strand
TCACTTGTCTTAGCGTGACATCGGCCATTTGGTTTCCTCCAGTGATTGGAATTCAGTCGAGACGCCCGAACCAGGCGCCGTAGCCGCCAAGCTCGATGGAACCGCTGTTCGCCTGCCCCGAAAATCCGTGCCCGGGCAGAGGTTGCAGCGATCGGCCGCCAAGGTCAACCTTGGCCGGCCCGGCTCCCAGATTGAAGACGCAGACGATCTGCTCGTTGCCTGCGCGGCGCGTGAAGGCGACGGTGTCGCCCTCACTTTCGATGAAGGTGATGTCGCCCTTGGCGAGCGCCGGATGGGCACGCCGGAAGGTGAGAAAGCGCCGGTAGTGCTCGAGCAGCGAAGCCTCGTCGCCCTGCTGGACATTGACCGCTTGCGCCAGA
>NZ_RZTO01001593.1:0-382 GCF_003997225.1 Mesorhizobium sp. M2C.T.Ca.TU.002.02.1.1 | reverse complement strand
CTGTCGACATTTCCGTCGCCAAGAGCGGTACTGAAAACGAAGACATCACTGCCGCGGCCGCCGGTCAAAGTATCGGCTCCACCGCCGCCGTCGATCTTGTTGGCGCCGGCGTTGCCTTTGACGGTTTGAGCGAACTCATTGCCCGTCAGGTCGATCGCGGCCTTGCTGGACGCCTTGCTGGTCGCGAGTTGTTCGATGTGAGAGCCAGCCGATAGGGCGAAACTCACAGAGGCGAGGACTTTATCGATGCCGCTGCCCTTCTGCTCCACCACCTTGTCGTGAGCATTGTCGACGGAGTAGGTGTCATTGCCACCATATCCGGTCATCTTGTCGGCGCCACCGCCACCATTGATCTTGTTGGCGCCGCCATTCCCGTAGATGG
>NZ_RZTO01001592.1:0-382 GCF_003997225.1 Mesorhizobium sp. M2C.T.Ca.TU.002.02.1.1 | reverse complement strand
TTCGAATCGCACCCGGAAGTGGCGTTCTGCCGGCTGAATGGCGGCGCGGCGATGGCGCTGCCGAAGAAGATCAAGGGCGCGGTCAACCCGGCCGGCATGGAGGAGCGCAAGGCGCTGCTTTGCCGGCATGGCTACGAAAAAGCCTTCCTCGACCGGGCGCCGCCACGGGGTGCTGCGAACGACGATTTCCTCGACGCGGCGGTGATGATGCTGATTGCCGGGCGTATCGCCGGCGGCGAGGCGCGGCCTTCGCCCGATCCGCCGCTGCTGGATCGTTTCGGCATCCCGGTCGCCATCTGGGCTTGAGGCAAAATCGGCTGCGCAGCTTTTGGCCGCATGCGATTGCGACGCCGCCATCCGCAATTCGGCATTGCCCACGACC
>NZ_RZTO01001591.1:0-383 GCF_003997225.1 Mesorhizobium sp. M2C.T.Ca.TU.002.02.1.1 | reverse complement strand
CTCCAGGGCCGCCGACCAGCGCCATACCGTTGACGCGTCCCGCCGTCTTCAGACCGATGTGTTCTCCGTGCCGGCGAAGCGGGTCGTCGGCCTGCTGTCGACGCTGTCCGGACGCAACGAAGCGGAGACGGCGGCCCTGGAGATACTCGCCAGCTGGGATTTCCGGCTGGCGGCCGACAGCCCAGGCGCCGCGCTCTACGAAGTCTGGTGGGCGCACCACTTGCACGTGGCCATCATTGCCGATGCCGTCGGCAAGCCGGAGCTGAGGCCATTGTTCGCGCCCGGTGACACCGCCGGCATCCTCGATCGGCTTGAAGCCATCGCGGCCCGGACCCCGGGGGCGTTTGCCGCGCTGGCGCTGGGCAGCCTGTCGAAAGCCTACG
>NZ_RZTO01001590.1:0-384 GCF_003997225.1 Mesorhizobium sp. M2C.T.Ca.TU.002.02.1.1 | reverse complement strand
CCTGGAAGGTCTGCTCGGCCGCCCAGGCGCGAGCGTAGCCGTTCCCGCACCCGTTACAGGCCCTGCGCCGGCCATCAAGCGCAAGCCGCGGCCGCTGCCGCCGCCGCAACGGCGCCTGCGCATCTACGCCCTCGATCCTTCGGTGGCCAAGCGACTGGATTCGGTCTCGGTCTACCAGGCGACGCTTTCCGTGCCATGGGACGACGAGCCGGCGACGGACAAGCCGCTGCTGCCCGGTCCGATCGGCGAATATCTCGAAGTGGTCGATGTCGACCCCGAGTCCGACCGCATTTACGATCCGGTCGATCTCAACGACAAGGTTCTTCTGGCGCAGGACGGACTGCCGCCTTCGGAAGGCAATCCGAAATTCCACCAGCAGATGGT
>NZ_RZTO01000158.1:0-9748 GCF_003997225.1 Mesorhizobium sp. M2C.T.Ca.TU.002.02.1.1 | reverse complement strand
GCGTAACCCCTGCGGGCCAGCGGTCATCAAATCGACCGCATCAAAGGCCGAATACATGACCGCTCCAGACTTGCGCCGTATCTGCTAATTGCCTCTTGCCTAAGAGGGGCCGTCCATACATGACGACATTGGGGCCTACAGCGGCACCACCTTGCCCTCTGCCAACGTCACCCGCCGGTCCATGCGCCCGGCGAGTTCGTGGTTGTGGGTGGCGATCAGCGCCGCAAGGCCCGACTGCCTGACCAGCGCCTCCAGCGCGTCGAAGACGTAGGAAGCGGTGACCGGATCGAGATTGCCGGTCGGCTCGTCGGCCAGGAGCACCAGCGGCGCGTTGGCGACGGCGCGGGCAATGGCGACACGTTGCTGCTCGCCGCCGGAAAGCTCGGCCGGCCGGTGCTGCGCGCGCTTGCCGATCTGCATATAGTCGAGCAGCTGCGCCGCCCGCTCGGATGCCTCCTTGGGGCCGAGCCCCTTGATCAGTTGCGGCATCATGATGTTCTCGAGCGCCGAGAACTCCGGCAGCAGATGATGGAACTGATAGACGAAGCCGACATCGTTGCGGCGGATCGCGGTGCGATCCTCGTCCGACAGCCGCCCGCAGGCACGGCCGGCGAGGATCACGTCGCCCGCATCGGGTCGCTCCAGCAGCCCGGCCGTGTGCAAAAGGGTCGACTTGCCGCTGCCCGACGGCGCCACCAGCGCCACCATCTCGCCGCGCCTGAGCGAAAAGTCGGCGCCGTTCAGAATGGTGAGCTTGCGCGGCCCCTGGACATAGTGCCGCTCGACGCCCTTCAACTCGATAATGGCCTCGGCCATCATTCGTACCTCAAGGCTTCGACCGGATCGAGCCGGGCGGCACGCCAGGCCGGGAACACCGTCGCGAGGAACGACAGGGCCAGCGCCATGATCACCACATAGGTCGTCTCGCGCGGATCCATCTTGGCCGGCAACTGGCTGAGGAAATAGAGCTCGGGATTGAACAGGATCCTGCCGGTCATCCAGGAGAAGAACTGGCGGATCGATTCGATGTTGAGGCAGATGACGACGCCGAGCAGCACGCCGGCGATCGTACCGGTGACGCCGATCGCCGCGCCCGTCATCAGGAAGATGCGCAGGATCGCGCCGCGCGAGGCACCCATCGTGCGCAGGATCGCGATGTCGTGGCCCTTGTCCTTCACCAGCATGATGAGGCCCGAAATAATGTTGAGCGCGGCCACCAGCACGATCAGCGTCAGGATCATGAACATGACGTTGCGCTCGACCTGCAGCGCCGAGAAGAAGGTCTCGTTGCGCTGGCGCCAATCGACGAGGTCGACTGGCCGCTGCGCCGCCTGCTCGACCAATGGTTTCAGCGCGTCGACATTGTCGGGACTGTCGACATAGATCTCGATGGTCTGCGCGCGCCCGTCCATGTTGAAATAGAGCTGGGCTTCGGAAAACGGCATATAGACGATCGAGCTGTCATATTCCGACATGCCGACCTCGAAGATCGCCGCCACCTTGTAGCCCTTCATGCGCGGCGTGGTGCCGAGCGGCGTCACGTCGCCGTCGGGCGAGATCAGCGTGATGGTGTCGCCGAGCACCAGCCCCAGGCTTTCCGCCATGCGCTTGCCGATCGCCACGCCGTCGCCGGTATCGAAGCCGTCGAGCGTGCCCTGCTTGATGTTGCTGGCGACGATCGAAATCTTGTTGAGGTCCTCGCCGCGGATGCCGCGCACCAGCGCGCCCGTGCCGCCGCCGACATTGCCTTGCGCCAGCACCTGGCCATCGATCAGCGGGATCGCGTATTTGACGCCCGAAACACCGTTGATGCGGCTCGCCACCTGGGCGTAGTCCTCCAGCGGCGAATCGAGCGGCTGCACGATGAGATGGCCGTTGACACCGAGGATGCGGGTGAGCAACTCGGCGCGGAACCCGTTCATCACCGCCATGACGACGATCAGCGTCGCGACGCCCAGCATGATGCCGAGGAAGGAGATCGAGGCGATGACCGAGATCACCGTCTCCTTACGCCGCGAGCGCAGATAGCGCCAGGCCACCATGCGCTCGAAGCCGGAGAAAGCGCCCGCCCCTGATCTGGCCGCTGCCGCCGCCTCGCTCATGCGGCGATACCCAGGCGCTTCTTGGCCTCGGCGATCGGCAGCGTCTCGCGCTCGCCCGACTTGCGGTTCTTGATCTCGACCTCGCCGGCGGCCACGCCGCGCGGGCCGACGATCACCTGCCAGGGCAGGCCGATCAAGTCGGCGGTGGCGAATTTGCCGCCCGGCCGCTGGTCGGTGTCGTCATAGAGCACGTCCTTGCCGGCCGAAGTCAGCGCCGCGTAGAGCTCGTCGCAGACACGGTCGCATTCGCCGTCGCCGACCTTCATGTTGATCAGGCCGATGTCGAAGGGCGCCACCGCTTCCGGCCAGATGATGCCGTTCTCGTCATGGCTCGCCTCGATGATCGCCGCGACCAGCCGCGACGGACCGATGCCGTAGGAACCGCCGGATGCATAATGGTCCTTGCCGTCGGGACCGGTCACCTTGGCGTTCATCGGCTTGGAGTACTTCTCGCCGAAATGGAAGATATGGCCGACCTCGATGCCGCGCGCCGAGAGCCGGTCGCCTTCGGCGACTTTCTCCCAGGCCGCCTCGTCATGCATTTCGTCGGTGGCGGCGTAAGGCGTCGTCCATTTCTTCACGATGCCGCCGATCTCGGCGTCGTCGGAGAAGTTGGTGTCAGCGCCGGGCACGTCGAGCGCGAGATAGGCGCGGTCGCAGAACACCTGGCTCTCGCCGGTCTCAGCCAAGATGATGAACTCATGGCTGAGGTCGCCGCCGATCGGGCCGGTGTCGGCGCGCATCGGAATGGCCTGCAGACCCATGCGCGTGAACGTCCTGAGATAGGAGACGAACATGCGATTGTAGGCGGCTTTCGCGCCCTCGAAATCGAGGTCGAAGGAATAGGCATCCTTCATCAGGAACTCTCTGCTGCGCATGACGCCGAAGCGCGGGCGCACCTCGTCGCGGAACTTCCATTGAATGTGGTAGAGATTGAGCGGCAGGTCCTTGTAGGACTTGACGTAAGCGCGAAAAATCTCGGTGACCATCTCTTCGTTGGTCGGACCGTAGAGCATGTCGCGGTCCTGGCGATCCTTGATGCGCAACATCTCCTTGCCGTAATCGTTGTAACGGCCGCTCTCGCGCCACAGATCCGCCGACTGGATTGTCGGCATCAGGATTTCCAGCGCACCGGCGCGGTTCTGTTCCTCGCGGATGATCTGGCAGACCTTGTCCAGCACGCGCTTGCCCAGCGGCAGCCATGAAAAGCTGCCCTGCCCTTGCTGGCGGATCATGCCCGCGCGCAGCATCAGCCGGTGCGAGACGATCTCGGCCTCGCGGGGATTTTCTTTGAGAATGGGCAGGAAGTAGCGCGACAAACGCATGGACTGGTCCGTGAATGAAGATGGCGGCGCGGGGAATCGGCGCGCCTCAGGCTGCTTGCCCGGGCTTCATAGCCATTTCATGGCCGAATGGAAACCCGAGTGCCCCAAAGTATCGGGCCTTCTGCACCTTACCAAAAAGGCGATTTAGGCTGCAAAGTGCCGCAAATGGCTTTTTGATCGATTCACAAGCAAGCCCTGCCGCACTATTGTGCAGTGCAGCACGATATTGCCTGTTTCGAGGCAAAATTCTTCGTGACATTTTCACCTGCCTTGGTCTAGTGTGCGCCGATAACCGAGAGGGCGGAGAAAAATCTGCTCTCCTACGCGGTCAAAGTCTTGGGAGGATGCGATCTAGGCGCGGTAACTCGCTGCCGCCGGACACCGGAAACGGATCGGACGCGTTTAAATTGCAAGGCCTCGTGCCTTGCATTTTTTTTGTGCAATCATCTGCTTAGCACGACCATCTGCCAAACAGCATCAGCCATGATTAGTCGCCGAAATCGGAAGCCGGCTTCCGATTTCAACCTTGGCGCGCGCTTGCAGGTCAATACTTGCGGAAACTGTGCTCCGAGCAATTCCAGGAAAAGTGTGAGCGGTTTTCCGACCGGAATTGCGGCAAACAAGGAGATAGAGCGGTTCGCCGTTTCCATGAAACGGTGAGACGCTCCAGCGGCGTCAGTGACTGGCGTCCGGCGTGAAGTCAGGCATGACCCGCATGATGTCGTCGAAGCTGAATCCCAGCCCCATCGTCAGGCCATAGAAAGTGCCCATCACGACCACCGTCAAGACCGCCGCGCGGAGGAAGGCGCGCCGCATATGCGGCCCACGCGGCGCGCTGGAAACGGTGCCGAGCGTCACATCCTGGTCGTCGTCCTGCGTGCGCAGGCTGAACGGCAGAACGATGAACAGCATCAGCCACCAGGTGACGAAGAACAGCGCGGCGAACAGAACCCAGTTCATGCCTGCTCCAGTTCGACCAGCGTGCCGAAGAAATCCTTGGGATGCAGGAACAGCACCGGCTTGCCGTGAGCCCCGATCTTCGGGTTGCCGTCGCCCAGCACGCGCGCGCCGCTTGCCTTCAGATGGTCGCGGGCAGCAAGGATATCGTCGACCTCGTAGCAGACATGATGCATGCCGCCCGAAGGGTTCTTCTCGAGGAACGCCGCGATGGGTGATGTCTCGCCCAGCGGCTCCAGCAATTCGATCTTGGTGTTGCCTACATCGACGAACACCACGGTCACGCCATGCTCCGGCAACGCCTGCGGCTCGCTCAATCGCGCGCCCAGCGTATCGCGATAGGCGGCCATCGCCGCGGCCAGGTCCGGCACGGCAAGCGCAACATGGTTGAGGCGTCCAAGCATTGGTTCACTCCAGGGGAGTAGTCAGTGGTGAATGGTGAATGGTATCGAACCAGCAGACATCGCTATTCACTATTCACCATTCACTATTCACCACTCACTACCTGGTCACAAACACCGTCACCAACGGCTTCTTGCCCCAGGCTTCGTTGGCGGCGGCGCGCACGGCGCGGCGAACTGCCTCCTGCACCAGGTCGAGGTCTTTTCGGCGCTGACGCGGAATGGAGTCCACCGCGCCGATTGCCGCATCGAGCATCAGGTCCTCCAGCGTCTCGCCGCTGGCATCCGCCTCGGCGACGCCGATCGCCACCAGGTCGGGGTCGCCGGCAAGCTCATATTTGTCGTCGAGAACGACATTGACCGCGACATGGCCGGCGAAGGAAAGCTTGCGGCGATCGCGTATGCCCATCGCCTGGTCGGTGCCGATCAACAGGCCGTCCTTGTAGAGCCGGCCGAACGGCACCTGGTCGATGATCGTCGCCGGGCCGGGCCATAGTCTCAGCATGTCGCCGTCGCGCACCTGCGCCACCTGGCCGATGCCGGACATCGACATCAGCGAGCCCTGCGCCACCAGATGCGCCGCCTCGCCATGTACGGGAACGCCGATCTGCGGCCGTACCCATTCATACATCTTGCGCAACTCGCTGCGGCGCGGATGGCCAGAGACATGCACCAGCGCATCGCCGTCCTCGATGATCTTCATGCCGAGGTCGATCAGCCGATTCTTGATCTCGAGGATCGCCTTTTCGTTGCCGGGAATGGTGCGCGAGGAAAACACCACCGTATCGCCGGCCGTCAGCGCCACCGACTTCATCTCGTCGCGCGAAAGCTTGGCAAGCGCCGCCAGCGGCTCGCCCTGGCTGCCGGTGCAGATGATCACCAGGTTCTCGCGCGGGATATAGCCATAGTCCTCCTCGGCGATGAATTCCGGCAGGCCGTCCATGTAGCCGAGCTCGCCCGCCACATCGATGACGCGCTTCAGCGAGCGGCCGAGCACGAGACATTGCCGGCCGGCATCGCGCGCCGCCCTGGCGATCGAGACGATGCGCCCGACATTGGAGGAGAAGGTGGTGACGGCGACGCGGCCTTTGGCTTGCTCGATGACGCCCTTGAGGCCCTCGCCGACCGCCACTTCCGACGGCGACTCCCCTTCCCGCAACGCATTGGTGGAATCGCAGATCAGCGCTAGCACGCCCTTGTCGCCATAGGCGCGGAAGCGCGCCTCGTCGGTCTTCGGACCGATCGTCGGCGCCGGATCGATCTTCCAGTCGCCGGTGTGGATCACTGTGCCGGCGGGCGTGGTGATCGCCAGCGACATCGGCTCGGGGATTGAATGCGCCACGGGAATGGCCTCGATCTCGAACGGCCCGACGGTGAATTTCTCGCCGGCCCGGTAGATCGACGCCGGAATCTTCGGCGCGTTCTGCTCGCCCTGCCGCTTGGCCTCGAGCAGGCCGGCGGTGAAAGGCGTCATCCATACAGGCGCTTTAAGCTTCGGCCAGATATCGAGCAGCGCGCCGTAATGGTCCTCATGCGCATGGGTGATGACGATGCCGCGCAAGCCGTCGAGGTTCTCCTCGATGAAGCGCGTATCGGGCAGGATCAGGTCGACGCCGGGATGCGCCGAGTCCGGAAAAGTGACGCCGACATCGACGATGATCCACTCGCGCCCGTCGGCAGGCCCATAGCCGTAGAGGGCGAGGTTCATACCGATCTCGCCGACGCCGCCCAGCGGCGCGAAGACGAGCTCGGCGTTTTCTCTATTCGCCATGAATTCTTTCCTTCCTGGCCGTCAGGCCAAGCCTTTGGAGCAGTTCCGGGAAAAACGTGTCACGGTTTTCCGTCCGGAATTGCACAAAACAAACTATACCCGGGCCGAGGCGACCGCGCCGAAATGCACGTCGCCGGCCGCGATCGTCAAAACCGATCCCTCATCGTCGCGGATCACGAAACGGCAGTCCTCGTCAATGGTCTCGAAGACGCCGCGCACCACATTGCCGTCAATTCTGACAGCAACCTCGCCGCCGAGCCCTGCCGCGCGGGCAAGCCAGCGCTTTCTGATGGCATCGAGCCCGCGCCCGTCATCCCACAGCCGGGCATTCTCGCTCCAGGCATCCGACAGCGCCAGGAACAGCGTTTCGGCATCGCAATCGGCGCCCAATGCCTGCAGCGACGTCGCCGGATAAGGCAAATCCTGCGGATAAGCCACGACATTGACACCGATGCCGATGGCAACCGCGAAACGGCTGCCTTCCAGCATGCTCGATTCCAAAAGGATGCCGGCAAGCTTGGCGCCCGAAGCCAGCACGTCGTTCGGCCATTTCAGCTCGAAGCGGTTGCGGCCCTGGTTCGCGCCATCCAAGGCGACGGCGATCCGGCCTTTCGGCACGACGGCGTCGAGCGCGTCGGCCAGCGCCAGGCCCGCGACGAAGCCGAGCGTCGCCGCAAGCCGCAGCTCGCCGCCCGGAACCAGGAGCAATGTCGCCGCAAGATTGCCTTCCGGCGTCGCCCAGGCGCGGCCACGCCGGCCGCGACCGCTTTCCTGCTTCTTCGAAACGACCCAGAGTTTTCCCGCATCGCCGGCGCGCGCATGGTCCAGCGCCAGCGCGTTGGTGGAGCCGACGCTGTCATGCGCCTCGAGCCGGAACCCCTCCGACGCCGCGGTTGGAGCCAGTCGAAACGCCATCCCGTCAGAAGAAGGTCTTCGCGGCGGCTTCGGCATAATTGCCGATCGGCCCGCCGATCAGCACGTAGAACAGCACGAAGGCGCCGCTGACGCCGAGCACCAGGCGCAATTCGCTCGCCATCGGCACGAAGCCGCCGACCGGCTCGTCGAACCACATGATCTTGATGATACGCAGGTAATAATAGGCGCCCACCACCGAGGCCAGCACGCCGATGATCGCCAGCGCGTAAAGATGCGCGTTGATGGCGGCCAGGAACACGTACCACTTCCCCCAGAAGCCGGCGAGCGGGGGAATGCCGGCCAGCGAGAACATCAGGATGGTGAGGATGGTGGCCATGATCGGATTGGTCGAGGCAAGGCCGGCCAGATCGCCGATCTGCTCGACATTGCCTTCCTTGCGCCGCATGGCGAGGATGAAGGCGAAGGTGCCGAGCGTCATCACCAGATAGATCAGCATGTAGATGACGACGCCACGCACGCCGGCCTGGCTGTTGGCGGCAAGGCCGACCAGCGCGTAGCCCATATGGCCGATCGAGGAATAGGCCATCAGGCGCTTGATGTTGGTCTGGCCAATGGCCGCGAAAGCGCCCAGCGCCATCGAGGCGATCGAAATGAAGACCACGATCTGCTGCCAGTCCGAAGCGATCGGCTTGAAGGCGCCCATGGTGACGCGCACGATCAGCGCCATCGCAGCCATCTTCGGCGCCGCCGCCAGGAAGGCGGTGATCGGCGTCGGCGCGCCCTCATAAACGTCCGGCGTCCACATATGGAACGGCACCGCCGAGATCTTGAAGGCGAGGCCGGCCAGCACGAAGACCAAGCCGAAGACGAGGCCGAGCTGACGCTCGCCGCTGCCCAGCGCCGTCGCGATTTCCTGGAAGCCGGTGTTGCCGGTGTAACCGTAGACGAGGCTGATGCCGTAGAGCAGCATGCCCGACGACAGCGCGCCGAGGACGAAGTATTTCAGGCCCGCCTCGGTCGAACGCAGATTGTCGCGGTTGATCGCCGCCAGCACGTAGATCGCCAGCGACTGCAGCTCGAGCCCGAGATAAAGCCCGATCATGCCGTTGGCCGAGATCATCAGCATCATGCCGAGCGTGCAGAGCAGGATAAGCACCGGGAATTCGAACTTGTCGAAATGTTCCTGCTTGGCAAAGCGTATCGACATGACCAGCGTCACCGCCGAGCCGATCAACGCCAGCATCTTCATGAAGGCGCTGAAGGAATCCTGCACGAAGGCGCCGCCATAGGCAGCGCCCTGCCCGCCGGAGAAGGCGAGCCACAGGCCGGCCACCACCAGCACGAGGACGGCCAGGCCGGTCACGGTCATGGTGCTGTTGGAGCGCGAATAGGCCCCGATCATCAGGAGCACCAGCGCGCCGACAGCCAGGATCAGTTCCGGCGTCGAGAGCGAAAAGCTGGAGAGAAGGTCCGGCGTCATGGTCTATTCCCCAGTCAGTTCGCCGCCGCGGTCTGCGCGGAATTGATGGATGCGGTGACGTTGGTGACGAGCGCCTTGACCGATTGGGCGGTCGCGTCGAACACCGGCGCCGGATAGACGCCGAAGAAGATGACCAGCACCACCAGCGGATACATGATCGCCTTCTCGCGCGGCGAGAGATCCAACAGGTTCTTCAGGCTGTCCTTGGTCAGCGCGCCGAAGATCACCCGGCGGTAGAGCCACAGCGCGTAAGCCGCCGACAGGATGACGCCGGTGGCGGCGAAGAACGCCACCCAGGTGTTGACCCGGAAGACGCCGAGCATGGTCAGGAATTCGCCGATGAAGCCGCTGGTGCCTGGAAGCCCGACATTGGCCATGGTGAAGATCATGAACACGGTGGCGTATTTCGGCATGTTGTTGACGAGGCCGCCATAGGCATCGATCTCGCGCGTATGCATGCGGTCGTAGATGACGCCGACGCACAGGAACAGCGCGCCCGAGACGAGGCCGTGGCTGAGCATCTGGTAGATCGCCCCCTGCACGCCTTCCTGGTTCATCGCGAAGATGCCCATGGTGACGAAGCCCATATGGGCGACCGAGGAATAGGCGATCAGCTTCTTCATGTCCTCCTGCATCAGCGCCACCAGCGAGGTGTAGATGATGGCGACGACGGAGAGCGTGAACACCAGCGGCGCGAACATCGCCGAGGCTTCCGGGAACATCGGCAGCGAGAAGCGCAGGAAGCCGTACCCGCCCATCTTCAAGAGGATGGCGGCCAGGATGACCGAGCCCGCCGTCGGCGCCTCGACATGCGCATCGGGCAGCCAGGTGTGCAC
>NZ_RZTO01001589.1:0-384 GCF_003997225.1 Mesorhizobium sp. M2C.T.Ca.TU.002.02.1.1 | reverse complement strand
GCACATGCCCAGTGTGCCCGCGCCGATCACCACGACATGAGGAGAAGCTGTCATTCACGGTTCTCCTCGATCAGGATTGCGCGGCGATCTCGCCCAAGGTCTCGTCGATCGCATGAAGGATGGCGCCGGCATCTTCCCCGGTCATCGGCGTCGACAGCGCGAACAGGCCGTAGCTGGCGGAGAGCACGCCACGGCTGAGCAGGCCCTTGTGGAAGGCGTCGAATTTCTTGCGCTCGGCCTGGCCGGGATAGATGGAGCGGTAATCCGTGACGGGATGCGACGTGAAATGAACCTTGAACAGCGAGCCGAGGCCGACGCATTGGCCGGCAAGCCCGCGCTTTTCGAATGAAGCGCTGACGCCGTCGCGCAGGAACGAGCCAAGGC
>NZ_RZTO01001588.1:0-385 GCF_003997225.1 Mesorhizobium sp. M2C.T.Ca.TU.002.02.1.1 | reverse complement strand
GCCTGTCCCGGCAGCGTCTCGGCAATGGTGACATTTGCGCCGACGAGCCGCGCGCGGGCTTCGATCAAAGCTGGGTCGGCAATGAGATAGAAGGGCGGCACGCCGGCGCTCTCGCCCGCTTGCCAGGCGGCGATGGCGATCTCGGGTCCGATGCCCGAGGGGTCGCCGACGCTGAGCGCAAGCGGGGCACCGGTCTTTTGCATGCTCATGCCAGCGCGCGGACCAGGCCGCTCATGGTTTGGGCGAACTCGCTGCTGCGTCGAGACACGCTTGTCGCTCTAGCGCTCGACGATCTTGGCCTTCTGGCGCAGTTCGGCGACGTATTTCTTGCTGAGCTCTTCGGCGTCCTTGTCGTTGCCGCCTTCGGCCTGGAACACCATCTGCG
>NZ_RZTO01001587.1:0-387 GCF_003997225.1 Mesorhizobium sp. M2C.T.Ca.TU.002.02.1.1 | reverse complement strand
CCTTTTGATATTCGGCCTTGCCGCCGCCATAGCTGGCCCGATTCCAGCTGACATCCCCGAGATTGTTCTGCGCGAAGGCCATTGCATCGGAAGGCTTCCCTGGTGAATACCTTCAGCGTCGCCGTGAATGCGGCCTCGATCGGTGACGCTGCGCGCGTCGCTTTTCGTCTCGGCAACTGCAAGCGCGGTCGCGGCAAGACAAAGCAGTGCGGCGACGAAAGCCGTCAGCCATGCCCGCTGCAAAAGACTGAGGTTCGAGAGTCGGACAAAGGCCATTTGTCGTTCGTGTCCGCCCTGATGATCCAAGCCCTCTATAACGCTGCCAGCCGACGATGATCAAATTCAGGCGCGATTGCGTCGCGGTCCTGGCTCGCCTATCACGGGAAA
>NZ_RZTO01001586.1:0-387 GCF_003997225.1 Mesorhizobium sp. M2C.T.Ca.TU.002.02.1.1 | reverse complement strand
TTGCGGAACAGCGACAGGCCCGAAATGTGGTCAGCGTGGAAATGCGTGACGATGATTGTGCGGATGTCATCGGGCGATAGGCCGAAACGCTCGAGCACCGGCAGGACCTGTTCGGCAGCGTTGAGTTCGGGCTTCAGCAGCGCGCCGTAGAGCCGCAGCATCCGGCCGCGCCGGTCGCCGCTCAGCGCGTCCGGCGTGTAACCGGTATCGACCAGCACCGGTCCGGCGGCGGGGTGGAAGAACAGCCCGTAGCGGACACGCAGCCTGGCGCTTTGCCAGGTGCCGCCGCGCAGCATCAGCCGCTCGGCGGCGTTGACCCAGGCGCTGTTGGCGAAGATGAGCTTCATGGCCTGACCCTGCCGGCAAACGTGCGGTCAAGCCCTTGTT
>NZ_RZTO01001585.1:0-327 GCF_003997225.1 Mesorhizobium sp. M2C.T.Ca.TU.002.02.1.1 | reverse complement strand
CTCCACACTCTACACAGCGACGTTGCGCACCGGCTACGAGATCTCCCCTGCCCTGACCCCGTTCACTGAAATCGAGGTCGGCCGCCGGACCTATGATCAACGCATCGACAATGAAGGGTTCGAGCGCTCGTCGACGCGGCTCGGCGCCCGCGCTGGCCTTGCACTCGACATGGGCGAGAAGCTGTCGGGCGAATTCTCGGCCGGCTGGCTCAGGGAAGCGATCGACGACAAAAACCTTGATGCGATCTCGGGTGCCACCGTCAACGCCGACCTCAAATGGTCACCGGAGCGCGGCACCACGATCGGCCTGACCGGGCGGACCACCGT
>NZ_RZTO01001584.1:0-388 GCF_003997225.1 Mesorhizobium sp. M2C.T.Ca.TU.002.02.1.1 | reverse complement strand
GTTGAGGAAACTTTTCTCGGTCAGGCGATCCTGCGCGACTTCGAGCGCGCGGGCCGGCGGATAGACCGGAACCATTGCCGCCAGCATTTGCGCCGCTGCGACCGGGACATTCTCGAATTCGTAGGTGACGACGGCGCTGGCGGCAGCCAGATCGGCAAGCGCCGCCGGATCGTCATAGGCGGCGACGATCTGCCGGTTCGCGACCTGCGCGGCCGGGCAGTCGGGCTGGGGCTCCAACTCGACGACGCGATAGCCGAGGCGCGCTGCGGCCATCGCCAGCATGCGGCCGAGCTGGCCGCCGCCGATGATGCCGATGGTCGATCCCGGAGCGAGATTCACGGCGTGTCCGTCGGCTCGGGGGCAACCTTGGCGGTCTGCGCCGAGCGCC
>NZ_RZTO01001583.1:0-329 GCF_003997225.1 Mesorhizobium sp. M2C.T.Ca.TU.002.02.1.1 | reverse complement strand
GTTTCAGCATATTGCCGGTGCGTTTCGGGATGCGGCCGGAAATCCTGTCGATCGACCTTGGCTAAATCCAGATCGCCTCAGTGAAGCGATTTGATCGCGTCCATCACATCCGGCTCGGCCTTGTCGCCGTTGAAGGCATCGACGATGCCGAAGGCGCCGCCATAGCTCCACACCGACCATGAGAAGCCATGTGCTTCGGCACGCGCGATCATGTCCCTGACATAGGCGGCCCGATACCTAGCGGGCATCACATAGGAATTGCCGTATTCCTGACGGATCATGCCGAACTCGCCCAGCGTGATGTTTCCAGGCTTGACGCCGTTGGTCCT
>NZ_RZTO01001582.1:0-394 GCF_003997225.1 Mesorhizobium sp. M2C.T.Ca.TU.002.02.1.1 | reverse complement strand
GCTGGATGCCTACGGTCTCGCTTTCGCGGCCGCGGCAAACGCCCAGTCCGACGCCCCTGCCCTGGATGCCGGCATCCCTTGCGCGCGTCATGTCGGCCAACCGATGACCCGCTGCGAAATCAGTGTCGCGCAAAAAGGCGGCGACAGCACCGTGACCGTGACCTGGCCGGACGGCGGTAGCCGCGTCATCACCTTCCATGACGGCAAACCGAGCGGCTCGGACTCCTCCGACGAATTCCGCTTCACGCGCGAAGGCACCCTCAACATGATCCGCGTCGGCGTTTCGGAGCGCTTCGAGATCACGGATCAGATGGCGCTGGGTGATTAGGGGAGTAAGGCAGTAGGGCAATAAGGCAGTAGGGGGAAGAAAGCACCTACTCCCCTACTCCCCTAC
>NZ_RZTO01001581.1:0-345 GCF_003997225.1 Mesorhizobium sp. M2C.T.Ca.TU.002.02.1.1 | reverse complement strand
AAAACTACCTGCTACCGATCGATACGCCCGATCCGGAAAACCTGGACAAGCTGACGGCGCACGCCGTCAAGCTGAATGATGTGATCGCCAAATTCGCCAGTCGCGGCCGTCAGACCTTCATCTTCCTTGATGCCTGCCGCAACAATCCGCTGGGCAGCGGCGCCAACATCTCCAACGGTCTGGCGCAGGTCGAGGTCGGCGAAAACACGTTTGTCGCCTTCGCCACCCAGCCCGGGAACGTCACCGTCGACGGGACAGACGAAAACAGCCCGTTCACCACTGCGCTTCTAAAAAACGTCGAAATTCCTGGCTTGAGCATTTCGGACATGATGATCCGCGTCCGCA
>NZ_RZTO01001580.1:0-335 GCF_003997225.1 Mesorhizobium sp. M2C.T.Ca.TU.002.02.1.1 | reverse complement strand
CATTACATTAACCTTGTTTTGACGATTGCCGCTGCAAAGTCCGGCTTGGCTACGTGGTTTGCCAGGGCAAGGGTTCGGACAAATGCCAGTATCGCGATTGATAATTCTGAGCGTGGCGGTGGCCGCGGCGGGTGGCGCTGGCTATGTCGCGAAGAACATGGTGGCACCGCCGCCCCAGGTCGTCGTCGATTCCGGTCCCCAGGCCCCGGCGGTGGCACTCCAGGATGTGCTTGTGCTTTCAGGCGACGTTCCGATGGGCAACCCGCTCCAAAACAACATCGCCTGGCAATCCTGGCCCGCCGACGGCGTCAACGCGAATTTCATCACCCGCACCG
>NZ_RZTO01000157.1:0-9759 GCF_003997225.1 Mesorhizobium sp. M2C.T.Ca.TU.002.02.1.1 | reverse complement strand
CCCTATTGGAAACGGCCAGCCAGCGCCAACGCCTGTCGCAAAATCGACAAGAAAAGCGCCAATTTTTCAGTCGCTTTCCTTTTGCGGGAAGTCGCAAATCAGCTATGGCTAGCTTGCCCTCGCGGGTTAGGTATTGGCGCATCGATTTTTAGGCTGCCGCAGTGGATCCGAGCAGCAAGGAGCCCGAGAATATGTCCGACGACGAGATCATCCTTTCCGAGCTTTCCGACGACGAACTCGTGCAGCAGATGCATGACGACCTCTATGACGGTCTGAAGGAAGAGATCGAGGAAGGCACCAACATCCTTCTGGAGCGCGGCTGGCAGCCCTACACGGTGCTGACCGAAGCGCTGGTCGAGGGCATGCGCATCGTCGGCGAGGACTTCCGCGACGGCATCCTGTTCGTGCCGGAAGTGCTGCTCTCGGCCAACGCCATGAAGGCCGGCATGGCCATCCTGCGTCCCCTGCTTGCCGCTACCGGCGCGCCCAAGCAGGGCAAGATGGTGATCGGCACCGTCAAGGGCGACATCCACGACATCGGCAAGAACCTCGTCGGCATGATGATGGAAGGCGCCGGCTTCGACGTCATCGACCTCGGCATCAACAACGCGGTCGAGAAATATCTGGACGCCATCGAGCAGCACCAGCCCGACATCATCGGCATGTCGGCGCTGCTCACCACCACCATGCCCTATATGAAGGTCGTCATCGACACGATGAAGGAAAAGGGCATCCGCGACGATTATGTCGTCCTGGTCGGCGGCGCGCCGCTCAACGAGGAATTCGGCAAGGCCGTCGGCGCCGACGCCTATTGCCGCGACGCCGCGGTGGCCGTCGAGACCGCCAAGGATTTCATGAAGCGCAAGCACAACGTTCGCGCTTCCGCCTGACCCAAGGCATCAGGATGGATCGACAAGAAAAGCCGCGCCTTGCAGCGCGGCTTTTTTGTTCCCAGATGATGGACGAGGCTGCCGATCAGTTGACAGTGTCTTTGACCGCCCTTGCCGTCGATTTGACGTCCTTGCCGACGCCCCGGATGGCGTTGGCGCAGGCGGTGAGTGCAAGCGCGCAAGCCAGGATGGCGATTGGCGCGATGCGTAGCAGTTTCATGGACGGTGTCTCCCTCGACAGATATTAAGCCCCGCAGCGAAAGCCGGTCCGACTTGGTCAAGACGCAAAAAACGGAACCGAATCAAACAGACAGGCTGCTCGTCATCGCCTGCGGGATGATTGCGCGCGAAGTTTTGGCCGTCAAGCAACAGCTAAAGCTCGACCATCTCGAGCTGACCTGCCTGCCGGCCGAGTTCCATTTCTATCCGGACCGCATCGCGCCGGCGATGGACAAGGCGATCGAGAAAGCCAAGGTGGAAGGCTACCAGCAGATCTTCGTCGGCTATGCCGATTGCGGCACCGGAGGCCTGCTCGACCGCGTCATCGAGAAACACGGTGTCGAGCGCATGGCCGGGCCGCATTGCTTTGCCTTCTACCAGGGCGCGGAGGCCTATGCGAAGGTCGCCGACGGCGACATGATGTCGTTCTACATGACCGACTTCCTCTGCCGCCAGTTCGAGGCCTTCTTCATCAAGCCGCTCGGCCTCGACCGGCATCCGGAGCTGATCAAGGATTATTTCGGCAACTACGAGAAGCTGATCTATCTCGCCCAGACCGACGATCCGGAGCTCGACAAGGTCGCCGAGAAAGCCGCGGCCATGCTCGGCCTCACCTATGAGCGCCGCTCGACCGGCTACGGCGACCTGACCAGCGAACTGGCGCGGGCGGCACGCAGCACCGCCTGAGAAGGCTGGCGTTCAGACCTCCGCTTCCAGCGCGGCAAGCACGTCGGCAAAGCTCGTCTTGCAGACGAAGCCCAGTCGCTCCCGCGCGCGCGACGGATCGTAGACGCGGTCGATCGACGAAAACATCGTCCAGCCCTTCCTCGCATAGAGCCGGGGATAATCCGGGAAATAGCGCGCGACGACGGACGGCGCGTCCGCGATCAGCTCGGCGCAATCCTGCGGCCGGAACGGTGGCAGCGCCGAGACGATGAAGACGTCGAAACCCAGGCTCGGCGCCCTCTCCAGCGCCGCGACATGCGCCTCGGCCGCGTCCTCTACCGTCAGCCTGCGAAACAGCAATTCGTTGGCCTTGGTGTTGGCGTCCGATTGCTCGATCGCATGCGCCATGTCGTCCGCCTCGGGAAAGAAGCGAGCCGTGCGCAGCACCACCACCGGCAGCCCATGCTCGATATGGTAGAGGCGGCAGAGATGCTCGGCGGAAAGCTTCGTCACGCCATAGATGTTGCGCGGCTCCGGCGACATCTCTTCCGTCAGCCAGGCGGCCTTGCGCGCGCCACCCCGGAAGCCGGCGCGGATGGCCTGCGAGATCATCAGCGACGTCGTCGAGGTGAAGACGAAGCGCTCCACGCCGCAGGCCACGGCCGCGTCGAGAAGGTTGAGCGTCCCCTGAATGTTGGTCGCGACGAAATCCATGTTCTCGAAATGCTCGATGTTCGGCTTGTGCAGCGCGCCGCTGTGAATGATGGCCTCGATGCGATTGTCGCGGACAGTTCCGAAGACCAGGTCGCGGTCTGCGACCGAGCCGACGACTTGCGTGCGCGCCGAGAGAACCGGATCGAGGCCGACCACCTCATGGCCGAGCGCTTCCAATCGTGGCTGGAGCGCGCTGCCCAGCCAGCCGGACGATCCCGTGAGCAATATCCGCATCGATCAAACCGCCATTTTTTCGAGCACACGCTGTTAAGCATGGATGACAGGCGGTAGCGAACCGGTAAGTTGTGCGCCAGTGACGAAAAGAACTGTTCCAGCCATCGATTTGAGGAAACGATTTCATGACCCCTCGCCTGCTTTTTGCCGTCTTCGGCCTCATCGCCCTCACCTTGCCCGCCCACGCCGACGGCGAAGTGCAGACGCTGATCACTGCCGCCGACAAGGCACGATTGGATAAGTATGGCGAAACGCGCAAGGCAGCCCTCGAAGAGGCCAAGGCCGGCAATTCCTCCGAGGTCAAGCAGTTGGATGACCTGCTCGCCAGGCCGCTCGTCGCTTTCTCAGACAAGGACCTCACCGGCAACTGGAAATGCCGCACCATCAAGGCGGGCGGCATCAGCCCGCTCGTCATCTATGGCTGGTTCAAGTGCAAGGTGACCGACGACGGCTCCGGCTGGCGGCTTACCAAGACCAGCGGCTCGCAACGCACCACCGGCCGCTTCTTCGACGATGACGAGAAGCGCTCGATCTATCTCGGCTCTTTCTCGGTGAACAACGACAAGGCCAGGCCCTATGGCAGCGGTCCCGAAAGCGACCAGGTCGGCTACGCCTTCCGCAACAGCGCCACCGAATGGCGGATCGAATTCCCCGCGCCCTATTACGAATCGAAGCTCGACATCATGGAATTCAAGCGCTGAACCGGGTACTGAAACGCCTCCGGCACACCAAGGATTAACCCGCCCCGCATAGCATGCGCCCGGTTTTCCAAGCGGGTGCTTGCCGTGGCAGCGTCGGAATCGAGTACGCGACCGATCGTGGTCGTCACAGAAGGTGGCCCGCATATCTGGGCCATCGTCAATGCGCTTGCCGATCGGGTCGGTCCCGTCAGCGTCATCCTCGAGAACCCCGAATCCAAAAAGCGCCTGCTCATGGGCCGCGCCCGGCGGCAGGGCTGGGTCTCGGCCGTCGGCCAGCTTGGCACGATGGTGCTGACCAGGCTCGGCAAGCGCTTCCTGGCCGGTCATGCCGAGCGACTGATCGCCGAGGAAAAGCTCGCGACCGAGCCACGACAGGGCCAGACGATCGTTCATGTGCCGTCAGCCAACGGGCCGGAGTGCCTGAAGGAAATCGCCAGCATCGGACCGGGCGTCGTCCTGCTCGCCGGCTGCAGGCTGCTGTCGAAGGACATGCTGGCCAGGATGCCTTGCCCGGTGCTCAACTACCATGCCGGCATCGCGCCAAAATATCGCGGCATGAATGGCGGCTACTGGGCGCTGGCCTCCGGCGATCAAGACAATTTCGGCACTACTGTTCACCTGGTCGATGCCGGCGTCGACACCGGTGGCGTGCTGAAGCAGGCGCGCGGCAGGCCCAAGACGGGCGACTCGATCGCCAGCTACGCGCTGCGCCAGGCGGCGTTTTCACGCGATATCTGCGTCGAAGCGGTGAAGAATGCGCTGGCCGGCAGACTGGAAACCATCGATCCCGGCCTGCCGTCCAAGCAGTGGTATCACCCGACGATCTGGTTCTATCTCTGGACCGGCCTGACCAAGCGCGTCTGGTGATCGGCAGGTAACGGACAGCATTCGCTTTGCGCCATCGTCAGCGTCGCTTTTGAAGGCGCGCGCGTCGTCCCATAACAAGCGGGCCAACAGCGCATGCGGCAATGCTCCGACATATCGAGGAGTTGAGAATTCATGGCCGATCTGATCGTCGTCTATTGGCGCGACATCCCCGCCCAGGTCATCGTCAAGAAGGGCCGGCAGAACGCCAAGCGCGAATTGCCGCTGCGCTTCACCGAGGCGATCGACATGTGCGCCATGCGCACCGGCGCCGGCGGCACCGACGACTATCTGGCCGAATGGCGCAAGGCCGACCCCGTCCCGGTCGGCGACGACATCGAGGCCGAGGTCGAGAAGGCCTATCAGGAACTCGACGCGAAATATGACCGCGAGCGGCTGGTCGCTCTGGTCAAGGCTGGCGGGAAAGAAAATGTCTGAGAAGCAGCCGGCGGTCACCCAGGCCACATTGGTCAAGAAGGCAGCGCCGAAATCCGACTACAAGCCTGCCGACGTGTCGCCGCAGCGCCGCGTCCAGCGCACTTTCGCCGTGCGCCTGTGGTCCATCCGCCATTCGCGGTTGCTTGAATGGTTCTACAGCCGGTTCGCCGATGTCTTCCTGCTCCTGCACCCTCTGTGGAAGGGCATCGGCTACGGCCGCGTCGAGGCTCCGGTGAAATTCGTCGAGAAGCGCGTCAAGGGCTTCATGTTCGACTGCCGCATGTGCGGCCAGTGCGTGCTCTCCTCCACCGGCATGTCGTGCCCGATGAACTGTCCCAAGCAGCTGCGCAACGGCCCTTGCGGCGGCGTGCGCGCCAACGGCAATTGCGAGGTCGAACCGGATATGCCTTGCGTCTGGGTCAAGGCCTGGGAGGGCTCGCGCAACATGGTGCATGGCGACAAGATCCTGACCGTGCAGAAGCCGGTCGATCAGTCGCTGCGCGAAACTTCGGCATGGCTGAGGGTGACCGCGCAGGCCGCCGCCGCGCGTGAAACGGCACAGACCCCCGGAGCTTCGGCATGACCGCCCTTCAGCGTGACGAGAACCCGGCCGGTATCCACCTGCCGCTCGATCCCCTGCCCGGCCACACTTCGCGCGGCCGGCTGGAGCGCGTGTTGCGCCGCGGCGAATTCGCGGTGACCACCGAGCTCAACCCGCCGGACAGCGCCGATCCGGAAGACGTCTACAACCGCGCTAAGATTTTCGACGGCTGGGTCGACGCCATCAACGCGGTCGATGCCTCGGGCGCCAACTGTCACATGTCCTCTGTCGGCATCTGCGCGCTGCTCACCCGCATGGGCTACGCGCCGATCATGCAGATCGCCTGCCGCGACAAGAACCGCATCGCCATTCAGGGCGACGTGCTGGGCGGCGCCGCCATGGGCGTCGCCAACATGCTCTGCCTCACCGGCGACGGCGTGCAGGCCGGCGACCAGCCTGGCGCCAAGCCCGTGTTCGACCTCGATTCCATGTCGCTGCTCGAAACCATTCGCATCATGCGGGACAACGGCAAGTTCCTGTCCGGTCGCAAGCTGACGACGCCGCCGCAGGTGTTCCTTGGTTGCGCGGTCAATCCCTTCGCGCCGCCCTACGACTTCCGCCCGATCCATCTCGGCAAGAAGATCGCGGCCGGCGCGCAATTCGCGCAGACGCAGTACTGCTTCGACGTGCCGATGTTCAAAGCCTTCATGCAGAAGGCCCGCGACCTCGGCCACACCGAAAAGCTCTTCCTGCTTTGTGGCGTCGGTCCGCTCGCTTCCGCCAAGACGGCGAAATGGATTCGGTCCAACGTGCCCGGCATCCACATCCCCGACGCGGTGATCAAGCGGCTGGAAGGCGCGCAGGATCAGAAGAAGGAAGGCAAGCAGCTCTGCATCGACATCATCAACGAGGTGAAGGAAATCCCGGGCGTCGCCGGCATCCATGTGATGGCCTACCGCCAGGAAGAATATGTCGCCGAGATCGTCGATGAATCCGGCGTGCTGAAAGGCCGCCAGCCCTGGAAGCGCGAGATCCGCCGCGATGACCAGATCGTCGCCGAGCGTCTCGACCACATACTGCACGACGAGCTTACCGAAACCCAGGTGGACATGGTGAAGACCGCGCATTGAGACGTAGTCGGCACGCATTCACTTGAACCAAATCAGATAACGATATAAAGAACTCTTTATATCCCGACGGAGAGATCGCATGACCCGCACCATCGTCGCCTCGGCGACCCGAGAAATCGTCATCGGCTTCGATCAGCCCTTCTGCGTGATCGGCGAACGCATCAACCCGACCGGCCGCAAGAAGCTCGCCGCCGAAATGGTTGCAGGCAACTTCGAGACCGTCATCAAGGACGCGCTGGAGCAGGCCGCCTGCGGCGCCACCATGCTCGACGTCAATGCCGGCGTCACCTCGGTCAACCCCAATGAGACGGAGCCGGGCCTGCTGGTTCAGACGCTGGAGATCGTGCAGGGACTGGTCGACCTGCCGCTGTCGATCGACTCTTCCGTCACCGCCGCGATCGAGGCCGGACTGAAGGTCGCCAAGGGCCGTCCGCTGGTCAACTCCGTCACCGGCGAGGAAGAGAAGCTCGAGGCCATCCTGCCGCTGGTCAAGAAATACAACGTCCCGGTCGTCGCCATCTCCAACGACGAGACCGGCATCTCGATGGACCCGGATGTCCGCTTCGCCGTCGCCAAGAAGATCGTCCAGCGCTGCGCGGACCATGGCATTCCTTCCCATGACGTCGTCGTCGACCCGCTGGTGATGCCGATCGGCGCGCTGGGCGACGCCGGACGCCAGGTGTTCGCGCTGCTGCGGCGGCTCCGCGAGGAGCTCAAGGTCAACACCACCTGCGGCCTCTCCAACATCTCCTTCGGCCTGCCGCACCGCCACGGCATCAACGCCGCCTTCATCCCGATGGTGATCGGCGCCGGCATGACGAGCGCCATCATGAACCCGGTCCGGCCGCAGGAAATGGAAGCCGTGCGCGGCGCCAATGTGCTCAACGGCACCGACGAGAACTGCACCAACTGGATCCGCACCTATAAGGATTACAAGCCGGCCGAAGGCGGCCATGCCGTTGCCGCTCCGGTCGCGGTGACCGCTCCCGGCGACGGCGCCGCCGCTGCCGGCGGCCGTCGCCGCGGCGGCCGCGAAGCCCGCATGGCGAGGGGATAAGCGCGCAATCGTGAACCGCACCGCAAACAAGGCTGGTCCGATCGCATCGCGGATGCGCTCGGGCAGCTCTGCTTTGCGTTCAGGCCACGCCCAATATGGCGTCGAACAACGCCATCCCCGCCCACGATCCGAAGATGCCCGTCACGCCGCCGACGATGAAATCATCGTCATAGGCGGGCCAGTATGCGTGCAGCACCAGGGTTCCGACGATCGCGCCGAGAATCCCGGTGGCGAGGTATTGCGGATTGCGCAGCCACGAGCCCTTGATCACGCGCACCATGGTGAACGCGGTGAAGATGGCGGAGAGCAGAAGATCCGACATGGTTGGCCCCTGGACCAACGGACTCTCCGCCCAATAGTAAAACGATCCGTTAAACGGCATCGGCAGCCATTGAGACACGTGCCAGCATGAATCCTCCCCCCAACATCACCGATCCGCTCGTCCTGTTCATGCCGTCGGGCAAGCGCGGCCGGTTCCCCGTTGGAACGCCGGTCCTCGATGCCGCGCGCCAGCTCGGCGTCTATGTCGAAAGCGTGTGCGGCGGCCGCGCCACTTGCGGGCGCTGCCAGATCGAAGTGCAGGAAGGCAATTTCGCCAAGCACAAGATCGTCTCGTCCAACGACCACATCTCGCCCAAGGGCGCCAAGGAAGAGCGCTACGAGCGCGTCCGCGGCCTGCCCGAGCGGCGCCGCCTCTCCTGCTCGGCACAGATCCTCGGCGACCTTGTCATCGACGTGCCGCAGGATACGGTCATCAACGCGCAGACCATCCGCAAGGACGCCGACACCAGGGTGATCGCCCGCGATACGGCGATCCGCATGTGCTATGTCGAGATCGAAGAGCCCGACATGCACAAGCCGCTCGGCGACCTCGACCGGCTCAAGATCGCCCTGATGAAGGACTGGGGCCTCAAGAACCTCGAATTCGACTTCTATCTGCTGCCGCAGGTGCAGGGCATCCTGCGCAAGGGCAACTGGACCGCGACGGCCGCCATCCACAAGGATGCCGACAGCGACATCGCTCGCGTCATCGCGCTGTGGCCCGGCCTCAAGAACGAAGCCTATGGCCTCGCCTGCGACATCGGCTCGACCACGATTGCCATGCATCTGGTGTCGCTGCTCTCGGGCCGCGTCGCCGCCTCTTCCGGCACCTCCAATCCTCAGATTCGCTTCGGCGAGGATCTGATGAGCCGCGTCTCCTATGTGATGATGAATCCGGACGGCCGCGAGGGCATGACGGTCGCCGTGCGCGAGGCGGTCTCCGGCCTTGTCGACAAGGTCTGCGCCGAAGGCAACGTCCAGCGCGCCGACATCCTGGATTCCGTCTTCGTCGGCAATCCGATCATGCACCATCTCTTCCTCGGCATCGATCCGACCGAGCTCGGCGGCGCACCCTTCGCGCTCGCCGTCTCCGGCGCGGTGCGCATCAAGGCCTCCGACATCGGCCTGAAGCTCAACCAGGGCGCGCGCCTCTACATGCTGCCCTGCATCGCCGGCCATGTCGGCGCCGATGCGGCCGCCGTCACGTTGTCGGAGGGCCCGCATCGCCAGGACGAGATGATGCTTATCGTCGACGTCGGCACCAATGCCGAGATCGTGCTCGGCAACAGGACGCGCGTCGTTGCGGCCTCCTCGCCCACCGGCCCCGCCTTCGAGGGCGCGGAAATCTCAGGCGGCCAGCGCGCGGCGCCAGGCGCCATCGAGCGCGTGCGCATCGACCCGGACACGCTCGAGCCGCGCTACCGCGTCATCGGCTCGGAGCTGTGGTCCGATCAGCCGGGCTTCGCCGAAAGCGTGCAGGCGACGGGCGTCACCGGCATCTGCGGTTCGGGCATCATCGAAGTGATCGCCGAGATGTATCTGTCGGGCATCATTTCCGAGGACGGCGTCGTCGACGGATCGCTCAGCATGCGCTCGCCGCGCATCGTGCCCAACGGCCGCACCTTCTCCTACGTGCTGAAGGAAGGCGAGCCGAAGATCACGATCACCCAGAACGACGTGCGCGCCATCCAGCTCGCCAAGGCGGCGCTTTATGCCGGCACCAAGCTGTTGATGGAAAAGCAGCACACCGACCATGTCGACCGCATCCATTTCGCCGGCGCTTTCGGATCCTTCATCGATCCGAAATACGCCATGGTGCTTGGCCTGATCCCGGATTGCGACCTCGACAAGGTCTCGGCTGTCGGCAACGCCGCCGGCGCGGGCGCGCGCATGGCGCTCCTCAACCGCGGCTACCGCCGCGAGATCGAGGAGACGGTGAGCAGGATCGAGAAGATCGAGACGGCGCTGGAGCCAAAGTTCCAGG
>NZ_RZTO01001579.1:0-396 GCF_003997225.1 Mesorhizobium sp. M2C.T.Ca.TU.002.02.1.1 | reverse complement strand
CAACATTACCGGCGAGATCCATTCCGACGGCTTCGATGTCGAGAGCCTCAGCGGTCCGGTCGCCATCAAGCTAGCGGCCGCCGGCCTGAAGACCGATGTGGCGACGCTGGCGCCGCTGGTGACCGGCAAGCTCGCCGCGGACCTTTCCGGCACGATCAGCCGCGAGACCGTGACCATCGACAAAGGCAGCTTGCGCAGCGATGCGCTCAATGCCGGGCTGACGGCAAATGTGGCGCTGGCCGACCTGTCGATGACGCTGAAGATGAATGCCGACGCCATCTCGAAGGCATTGCCGCCGCAGATCAGCTCGCCGCTTGGCGAGCGGGTGAAGTTCTCGGCCACCGCCACGCGCGATCCGCAAGGCGCGTTCGCCGCCAACTCGCTGGAGATCAGCTC
>NZ_RZTO01001578.1:0-328 GCF_003997225.1 Mesorhizobium sp. M2C.T.Ca.TU.002.02.1.1 | reverse complement strand
TAGCCGCACCGTCCATCGGCCCTCCCAGGGCGATTGTGGAATTGAGACAAACGCCGCGGCTCAAGCCGCGGCGCCAGGTGACAGCCAGCGATGATTTACTGGTTTTCCTTGGTCTGACCCATGATTTCCTGGGCGCTGAAATTAATGCCGCAGGTCGGGAAGGAATTGCCGACGAAGAAATTGTCGGATTCCTTGGGGAAGTAATCCGTGCCTTCCTTCATGTTCGGGTCTTCGGCGATCGCCAGCGGCAGCTTCACCTCTTGTGGCACGACTTCGCCTTCGAGTGCGGCGATCGCTGTCTTGATGGCGACAGCGACCTGAGCCGGGC
>NZ_RZTO01001577.1:0-299 GCF_003997225.1 Mesorhizobium sp. M2C.T.Ca.TU.002.02.1.1 | reverse complement strand
GGTCCAAACACGGCCCAGGCGATGAAAGCGACAATCGCGACAAGGACGACGGCCGGGACAAAGTAGAAAGAAACGCGATCGGCCAACCCTTGAATCGGGGCGCGCGAGCGCTGCGCCTTGGCGACGAGATCGACGATGCGCGCCAGCGTCGTCTCGGCGCCGACCTTCTCAGCGCGCATGATCAGCGCACCATTCTTGTTGAGGGTGCCGCCGGTCAGCGCATCGCCCTCGACCTTCTCGACCGGCAACGGCTCGCCCGTGATCATCGATTCGTCGATCGAGGATCGCCCTTCCAGCAC
>NZ_RZTO01001576.1:0-326 GCF_003997225.1 Mesorhizobium sp. M2C.T.Ca.TU.002.02.1.1 | reverse complement strand
GTACCATGGTGTTGCGCAACGCATGGACGATGACGACGCGGAATTCGCTCGCCCCCTTGGCGCGCGCGGTGAGCACGAACTCGCGGCTCATCACATCAAGCATGTTGGCGCGCACCAGCCGCGATATGGTGCCCGAAACCGTCCAGCCGAGGACGAAGGCCGGCAGAAGCAGGTGCCAGAGCGCGTCCTTGAAGACGGTCCAGTCGCCAGCCAGAAGCGAATCGATGGTCAGGAAGCCGGTGATGCCGGGCGGCAATGCCAAGCGGGCATCGACCCTGCCCGGCCCCGGCAGCCAGTTCAGCATGACGGAGAAGATGAACAACAGG
>NZ_RZTO01001575.1:0-401 GCF_003997225.1 Mesorhizobium sp. M2C.T.Ca.TU.002.02.1.1 | reverse complement strand
AAAGCCTGACGCCTTTCCTCTTCCCCGTGGATCGGGGGAGAGGTGGCTCGGCGAAGCCGGGACGGAGTGGGGGTCGACCAGCGCTACATTGGACAATGCATGCGCCAAGCTTTAGCCCGCGACCTACGCTGCCTCCAGCGCCGCCCGTACCGCCGCGATCGCATCGTTGGCCTTGGAGGCGTCGGGGCCGCCGGCCTGCGCCATGTCGGGCCGGCCGCCGCCGCCCTGCCCGCCAAGCGCGGCGGACGCGACGCGGACGAGATCGACGGCGCTGAAGCGGCCGGTCAGATCGTCGGTGACGCCGACGACCACGCTTGCCTTGTTGTCCTCGCCGGCGCCGACAAAGACGACCACCCCGGAGCCGAGCGTCTTCTTGCCGGCGTCCGCCAGCGGCTTCAGGT
>NZ_RZTO01001574.1:0-403 GCF_003997225.1 Mesorhizobium sp. M2C.T.Ca.TU.002.02.1.1 | reverse complement strand
CCTATGTGCCCTTCTGGCAGTTGCGCTCGACTTACTGGTGGCGCTCGACCTTTCCGGCCAACAAGGAGGTCCATGTCTCGCACCGCTACAAGCCCAGCGTCGGCGGCACCTCCTCGGTCAGCTTCTTCTCCGACGGCCAGTTCCAGAACCCGCAATATCAAAGCTACAAGAGCCGCTATTGCATGGACGAGACGTTCGACAACGCGGTGCGCAAGGCGGCCAAGGCGAATCCGGACGGCTATCCGAAATATTATGAGAGCCGGATCGCCTACATCCTCACTACGGGGGGCAATTGGGCATCCGGCACCATCGGCAATTTCAAGCTGACCATCGACAAGGGCAGCCCCAAAAACCTCGTCTCCTTCTGCGGCGACAACGTCAAAAAGGTCGGGCCGACGACGTT
>NZ_RZTO01001573.1:0-345 GCF_003997225.1 Mesorhizobium sp. M2C.T.Ca.TU.002.02.1.1 | reverse complement strand
ACCGAAGGACGCGCGTGCAGACCCACCTCGTGGGTGATCACAACGGTCGCTTCGGCGGATGCGGACATGTCTTCAAACTTCCCGTTCACTCACGACGGCGACAATTCATGTGCCGTCGCCACCACTTCCCGGAGCGAGGCGCCGCCGGAGGCCTCGGTCGCCGCCATCACCGCGCCTTCGACGATCGGCGCGTTGCAGACGATGATCTTGTGCGAGCGTGGCTCGCCGATCATCTCCACCGCCATTTCCGAGTTGGTCTCGGCACCGCCGAGATCGACCAGAATGGCGACACCGGCTTCCGACCAGGCCTTGTCGATGGCGCCCATGATCGCCTCGACATTGGTG
>NZ_RZTO01001572.1:0-405 GCF_003997225.1 Mesorhizobium sp. M2C.T.Ca.TU.002.02.1.1 | reverse complement strand
GGATGACGATGTCGAACTGCCCGTCGGTCAGTTCGGCGTCCGGCGCGATCATCATGCCACCGCCGAAGAACTTTCCATTGGCCACCGCCACCAGCGCCATGCGCGCTTCGACCGGGGCGCCGTCGTCGACGGTAATCCTGACGTCCTGGAAGCGGTAGCGGATGAACTCGACCACGGTGCGCCACAGGAACAGCGCCTTGGCCGACATCCTGCCCTTGCGCTTGTCGGCATTGACGGCGCGGTCGGTGGCGCCGGAAAGCCCCAGACTGGCGATGTTGATGAAGTGCCGGCTGGCCAGCGCGCCGTGATCGTCGATGTAGCAGATGCGCCCGGCATCGACCTTGCGGGGCGTGGCTTCGGCGATCCGCTTCAGCACGGCATCGACCTTTTTCGGCAGCCCTAGCC
>NZ_RZTO01001571.1:0-405 GCF_003997225.1 Mesorhizobium sp. M2C.T.Ca.TU.002.02.1.1 | reverse complement strand
CGCCGAGATGGAGCGCGAACTGGACAAGGCCCGGCCCATCCGATTTGCCGGTCAGCCGGCCGCGCTCCTCATTCGTCAGCGAGGCTATCACGGAGCGATGGTCGATGGTTTCGTGGTGGTCGATTGCGTTCATAAGGATCACGATACCCAGAAAGAAACCTTTCGAAAAACGAGGATTTCTGCAAAATAGATAAGGTCAGCTTATCTTTCTAAATGACCATGGCAACCCTTCCCTCCCTACGCGGACTTCAAGCTTTCGAAGCGGCGGCGCGCACAGGCAGCTTCGCCGCCGCGGCGGAGGAACTGTCGATTTCGGCCGCGGCCGTCAGCCAGCTTATCCGCACCGTCGAGGACCAGATGGGGCGCAAACTGTTCCATCGGATCAACCGGCGGGTCGTGCTGACC
>NZ_RZTO01001570.1:0-406 GCF_003997225.1 Mesorhizobium sp. M2C.T.Ca.TU.002.02.1.1 | reverse complement strand
GTGCGAAGACCGCGCGGTCAGCATGGGCTGCAAGGCCGAACTCGTGCGCGGCGATGCCATCCTGGCGATCCGGCCCGAATACATGCCGATATCGGGCGAGGCGGCGGATGGCGAGAATGGCATCGCCGCTACCGCCACCAACTCCACCTATCTCGGTGCTGCGACGCGGCTCGACCTGACGACACGGCAAGGCGCCAAGGTTACCGTCTCGGTGCCGAACGAGGTGGCGGCCGCAGCGCTCAGCAAGGGCAATTCCGTCTGGCTCACCTGGCCGGCGGAAAAGGGTTTCCTCCTTCCGCATGGAGGGCAATGACGACGGTGTGGCGAAATATCGCTCCACCGCTTTCCGGCACTATCAACAACAAAAAAGGGGAACTGACATGACACATGACACCAAAAAACGAGC